>CALKVR010001242.1 GCA_938004815.1 uncultured Polyangiaceae bacterium
ATGCGCTCGTCGCGATCGGCGCCCGGCCCGATCGCGGCGCCGACGCGCAGCCGGCCGTGCTCGTCCTTGAGGGCGTCCGGGTTCTTGTCGGCCTGAAGCAGGTCTTTGATCGTGATGAGCCCGACGAGCTTTCCCGGTTCGTCGACGACGAGGAGCTTCTCGATGCGGTGCTTGTGCAGCAGCTCTTTCGCGCGCTCGTTGGAGACGCCGGGCGGCACGGTGACGAGGTTCTTCGTCATCAGCTGCGAGACAGGCTGGCTCAGGTTCTGGGCGAAGCGGACGTCGCGCGCGGTCAGGATGCCGACGGGCCGCTCGTTCTCGACGACCGGCACGCCGCTGATCGCGTGCTCGTTCATGACGTCGAGCGCCTCGGCCAGCGTCTGCTGCGGCCGGGCGGTCACGGGCGCGCCGATCATCCCGCTCTCCGCTCGCTTCACCCTCTCGACCTCGCGCGCTTGATCGGCGGGTGAGAGGTTCTTGTGGACGATGCCGATGCCGCCGACGCGCGCCATCGCGATCGCGGCGCGCCCTTCGGTCACCGAGTCCATCGCCGCCGAGACGAGGGGGGTGTTGAGCTCGATGTTCTTCGTGAGGCGGGTGCGAACCTCGACCTCGCTCGGCAGGACCTCGCTGTACGCGGGGACGAGCAAGACGTCGTCGAAGGTCAGGCACTCGCGGAGGCGGTCATCCAGCATGACCTCGCTTACCTCCGTCCCGAGGACGGCGCCACCTCACCCCCCCGGGCGGCCACCGCGCTTTCGATGGCCCGTCGAAAGGGTGCTCCAGTGTGGGCTTGCCTGGGTGGTGAATTGTTGGTCCATGGTTTACCGCGGTCGGTCTGACCACTCGAATCCGCGCTGCTCGGACGGGCGCGATCATCTTGATCTTGTTGGCGAGTGGCCCAGGTATCGGAGGGTGGGGCGCTTGGTCCGATGTGTGCAAATGGTGCACACCAGACTTCCTCGACAAGGTGGATCATGAACTTCGGACGAACAGCGGTGGGCTCCCTCGGCTTCGCGGTCTTCTCGGTCGCAGCCTTGGCCGTCAGCGCTCCCGGTTGTGAGAGCGAGAGCGCCGAGACCGGCGAAGAGCAGAACGTCGTCCCCGAGGGTGCGCAGACCCCGTTCGATCTCGCCGGCCTCTGCGAGCAGAACATCACCCGCCACGCGGCCGTCCGCGCCCAGGAGCTCGCCGAGGGCGTCGTGCGCTGGCAGTGCGGTGACCGCCCCGGCGTCGACGGCGAGATGGGGATCGCCGATGGCCGGGGCCAAGAGTACTGCGAGTACCACGCGATCTCGAAGGGCAAGGCGGTGACGACGTTCGCCGAGGTCGACCCCTCGGAGAAGCTCTACTGCTACTTCACCAGCGTCTACATGGACGTTTCGCAAGGCGACGCGCGCGACAAGTACCTCGCCACCGAGCTCGGCAAGCCCGCCAACTTCGGCGTGCCGTTCGACGACACGCTCGTGCGAATGGACGGCCAGTTCAACTCGCGCGGCGCCGCGACGACGCTCGTCGTCGACGCCATGGGCGTCGAGGGTGACAAGAACGAGGAGCGTCAAGCAGCCTGCTACCTCGCCAGCCTGAAGTTCCCCGAGAAGGCCGAGAAGCTGAAGAGCCTCTGCCGCGGCGTGGACCTGAGCAAGAAGTCGGCTTGGGACAAGGTCTACCGGCAGGGCGCGCGGGTGCCGAAGAGCACGGACGCGAGCTACGAAGAGTTCAAGGATCTCACGGCGTGCATGACCGTCGGGCGCCTCGAGCACGGCGGTGTGGACTGGCGCATGAGCGATCCGCACATCGCGCAGGTCGTCGTCCGCGCGAACCAGGAGTGCGGTTGCACGTACAGCGCGCTCCCCAACGAGCTCGAGGGCTTCCTCCAGGGCACGTGGTCGAGCCAGACCGCGCTCCCGCCCGGCTGCCGCCGCGCAAAGGTGAACGGCGAGGACTTCCAGCAGCTGACGATCTGCGAGGTGAGCGACGCCGAGAAGAGCGACCTCGAGGTCAGCGCCGAGTACGGCGAGAACCTCCTCGCGTTCTGCAACGACAGGTTCGGCAAAGACATCGTGCTGACGGCGCCGCTCCGCGTCGTCGAGGACGCCGGCTCGTGCACCACCACGACGGGCACGTTCTGCAGCGAGTTCACCAAGACGGCGAAGTGAGCTCGACGATGCGCCCTCTCCGCTTGCTTGCTTCTGCCGTGCTGCTCGCTTCGTCGCTCGCCCTCGTCGGCGGGTGCGACGAGGGCGAGGAGACCGGCGACGACCAGAACGTCGCCGAGACCAAAGAGCTTTTCGGCGACGACCGGGTGGCGGACGTCCTCAAAGGCCACCTCGACAAGGTGCCGCGCAACTTCGCCGAGTTCGAGGAGCTGTTCAAGGTGGGGCGCCACTGCGCGCGCACCGACTCCAAAGAGATCTTCGTCGTCGAAGAGAGCTCGACGCGCGCGACGGGCGAGCAGCACGCGACCGATCAGCTGCTGCCCCGGTCGATAATCACCGGCTGCAACACCGGCGAGGGCAACCCCGAGGGCGAGCCCAGCTACATGTCCTACAGCCTCATGGCCGCGCTCTTCAGCTCGCCGGACGTGCCGGGCGCCGCTTCGGGTGATCCGATGGTCTTCGACCGCGTCGAGGTGATGGCGCTCGACCGCAAGACCGGCCTCTACAACTTCTACGTGATGACGCCGAGCGCCGACCCGAAGAAAGCAGGCGTCCTCCAGCGCATCCAGCTCCGCCCCGACGGCGAGGTCTACACCTACACGAAAGACCCGACCAAGAAGCGCCTCTCCACCAAGAAGTCGGCCGACGCGCTCTGCCACAACTGCCACGTGAACATGGGCCCGCTCATGAACGAGATGCACGAGCCCTGGACGAATTGGGTCAGCACGCACAAGACGTTGCCCGACTCGGCGAGCGAGCTCTCGGGTGAGACCCTCTCGATCGTGAGCGAGTCGGTGGCCGTCGACGGCAGCCACTCGCGCCTCAGCCTCGCCAACGATCTGGAGAAGACGATGACGGCCGCGGTGCGCGCGTGGAACGAGGGCCTCGCGTACGCGCCCGGTTCGGGCTTCATCCAGGCGAACATCGACGGTGACCAGCCGCAGGGCGTCGATGGCCTGCTCCGCAGCGTGTTCTGCGAGACCGAGCTCCAGTACGCGAGCGCCTTCAGCACCGTCCCGCTCGAGCTCTTCGTCGATCCGGGCGCCGTCGCCGGCGGCGGTTTCCAGCCCCCCGTGTCGTACGCCAGCGACACCTTCCCGATCCTGATGCCGGTGCGCTCCGACATGGACAAGCGCATCGAGATCGCCCTCATCAAAAAGAAGGTGATCTCGACCAAGACGGCGCTCGCGATCCGCCTCCTCGACGACAAGAACGACGTGTTCTCGCCGACCCGTTGCTCGATGCACGCAGACGCGACCCTGGGCCTGCCCGACGACATCACCCTGGTCGATGCGCACATCCGCGCGGCCGTCCGGGGCAAGCTCGACACGCTGATCCCGGCCGGCGCCCGCCGCAACTACGCCGCTGTCTTGCTGCGTGAGCCGGCGGCCCTCTCCGCCGAGATCACCGCCGCCAAGACGGCCTACATCGAGGAGGTGAAGGCCTCGTTCGGCCCGGACGTGGCGAAGCTCCAGACCAAGAACGGTCGCGACGAGCTCAAGGCTCGCTCGCAGGCGCGCAAGGCCGCCGCCCGCGCGATGTTCGACCGTGAAGCCAACCCGATGCCCGTGCTGCCCGACGAGAAGCTCGGGCTCTGATCCAAGCTCCCTCCTGCTCTCTGCTCACCGCGATACGACGAGGACCCGACGATGAAACCGATGACCGCGATCTCCCATCTGCTTTTCGTGTGTAGCGCCGCCGGCCTGCTCGGCCTGTCCGCGACGGGCTGCGAAGAAGAGACGGTGACGGGCGACGAGCAGGACGCGAGCGCGTCGGTCGACGACGTCTTCGCCAAGACCGCGCTCAAGGGCGGCTGCTCGGTGAAGGTCGTCAAGACCGGCCGCACGGTGAAGACGACGGGCAAGAACGGCAAGTGTCCGACGACCGTCACCGGCGTGCTCGACGCGCTCCAGGCGGACGCGAACAACGTGCTCCACACGTACGTGGTGTCGGAGCAGGGCGACGGCGCGCCTGGGACGAAGCCCGACGGCAATACCCCCTACCGGTTCGTGGTCGCGGTCGAGACCAAGGGCCGCACCGCGGACAAGCTGTTCCTGAGCCTCTTGGGCTCCGGCGACGGCGTGAGCGACACGTTCATCGAGGTCATGAGCTTCAACGAGAAGAAGGGCGTGTACGCGTTCTACGATCTCTCGGGCGGCAAGTGGGTCCAGGAGGGCGACGGCAGCCAGGTCCCGACCGACGCGCTGGGCGCCGAGCCCGCCTTCCGCTGCATCGGTTGCCACACCACCGGCATGCCCCTGATGAAGGAGCTGCACGACTCGTGGAGCAACTGGAACTCGACGTGGTTCTCGATGCCCGATCCGGGCACGGCGGACCCGCTCTTCCGCCGCCTCTTCGACGCCAAAGAGCGCGCCGACGATCTCGAGCTCCACATCATCGAGGGGACCAAGGCGGCGACCCGGACGCGCGTCGAGAAGGCGAAGAAAGAGGGCAACCTCAAGCCGCTCCTCACCCAGCTGATGTGCGACGTCGGCGAGCCGGCGATGATCGCCGCGCACTCCAAGTCGTCCACGCGCATGGGCACCGTCTCGACGTTCTCGAGCATGCTCCCGAGCTCGATCCTGCTCAACAACCTGTTCAAGACGCCGCAGACGGGCACGGGCCCGCAGGACGGCATGGACAACATCCTGGGCATGAACATCCCCGCGCTCTCGAGCGTGCGGGTCGACGCGGCGAGCTACGTCAAGGCGCTCGGCACCATCGATCAAGAGATCGGCGGCCAAAAGGGCGACGCGATGTTCCCGATGTCGAGCCCCGAGAAGAGCTTCTCCGACTTCCAGGTGATCCAAGAGCTCTTCGCTCAGAACCTGGTCGACAAGGACGTCCTCGCCGACGCCCTGATGACCGACTTCACGGTGTCGACGTTCTCGACCGCACGCTGCGACCTCGCCGAGACGATCCCCGACAACTGGGCCGACGCGACCGAGCTCAAGACCAAGTGGGCCGAGAGCCTCGGCTCGAGCTCGCTCCGCGGGGCGTCGGGCCTCAAGGCGCGCCTGGAGAAGGCCGACGACTTCGGAGACCACGAGAAGGCGGTCGACACGTACATCGCCGCCTGCAACACCCGCGGCACGATGGACAAGGACGCCTACGCGCTCGACCTCCTCAAGGTCATGTCGCAGCGGCGCCTCGAGTTCACCGAGCGGTACGAGCAGGTCGTCGAGTCCGAGTGGCTCCTCCCCACCGACAACCTCGGCTCCGCCCCCCACGCCATCCGCCTGAACGGCACGACCTGCGCGATCGAGAACCAGACCACGAAGTTCGTGGGTGAGTGACCCTGAATACGCAACAGGCGACGGGCGATTGACAACTGACAATCCGAGCAACTGTCCGGCGCGCCGCCCCTACGGCTCGACAACGGGCGGCAGCGCGGGTCGTGAATTGTCGGTCGCCTGTCGCCTGTTGTGTATTTTCTGAAAGAACGCGCCGGGTGCCCCGAAGACGTGGGTACCCGATGCTCGCTCCGACCATGGCGCTGGCGCAGCCCCTCCCCCTCGCAGAAGTCGCGGCCCGGGCCGAGCTTGGGCCCGCCCTGGGGCTCCGGCCGATGCTCCGGGCGGTGGTGGCGAGGATCTTGCGCCTGCCGCTGGGGCACGCCGACGTGGAGGACTGCGTCGGCGAGACTTTCCGGCGGATCGTCGAGCACCGCTCACGGCTGCGGCCGGGTGAGCCGATGGGCCCCTGGGCGGCGGGGATCGCCAAGCACGTGGCGCTCGATCAGGTCAGGAGCCGGCGCCGCGAGCACCCGTCCGAGATCTCGGACGAGGCGCCCGACTCTGCGCCTTCACCCGAAGAGACCGCCGATCGGGTCCGCCGCGTCCAGGTCCTGCGGTCCGCGCTCGCCAAGCTCGATGACGGCCCGCGCGAGGCGCTCCTCGCGTTCCATGTCGAGGGGGCGAGCTACCAGGAGATCGCGGCGCGTCTGGGCATCCCGATGGGGACGGTCGCGACGTGGATCTCGCGCAGCCGCAAGTCGCTGGAGCTGACCCTCGAGCGACGTGGTCAAAAGGAGGACCGGACATGACGAATGTCCTCGATACGAGCTGGGAGCGCGCGCCCGGCGGACATTTGAGCGACGCGGGCGTCGAGGCCATGGCCGACGGGCAGCCCGTCTCTGCCGAGAGCGGCGCGCACGCCGAGGCATGCGAGACGTGCTCGCAGCGAATCGCCGACGCCGCGCTCCGCGCCGTCGACCTGCATGTCGCCATCCGCGCGCTGGCCGAGCAGCCGGCCGAGGCCCCCCGAAAGGTCGAGGCGCCCGCCCGGATCAAGCCACGCAGCCCGGCGCCCTACATCGCGGTCGCCCTGCTCGTGGCGCTGATCGCGACCCTCCCCACGCTGGGCGAGCTGCCCGCTCGCGCCGCGGGTCTCGCGGCGTCGACCAAGCTGCAGCTCGGCGGGGTCCGGCAGGTCGGAAGCGCGCTCTTCGCCGAGGTCTCGGCGCCGATGTCGTCCCTCGTGTTGGCCGGGATGCTCGTCGCGGTCGGTGCCGCTGTCGCGGTGTGGGGCACGAAGCGTGAGCGGAGGAACAACCATGGGTTCGCATGAAACTCGATTCGTGCTCGCGGCCGCCGCGCTGACGGCCGGGGTCTGGGCGATGCCGGCGCGCGCCGACGTGAGCCTCGAAGGCGACTGGTCGGGCGCCGACGAGACGGTGTCGCTCGAGCTGTCAGGGGTCTCGCGCGGCGAGGCGCTCCGCGAGCTCGCGCGTGAGGCGGGCTGGAGCCTCGTGCTACGCGAGGGGGCAGACGATCGCGTCGACATGGTGGTCAAGGACCAGCCGGCGACCAAGGTGCTCGACGCGCTCCTCGATGACGGGGCGTGGGTCGCCAAGCGCGCCGGTACGATGGTCACGATCAGCCGGGGCGCCGCCCCGTCGCTCGCGCCGCCCGCGCCTCCCGGGGTGCC
>CALKVR010001243.1 GCA_938004815.1 uncultured Polyangiaceae bacterium
CGAGCCGAGCGTCGAGCCCGAAGACGTGGGCTTGGCCCTGCCGCGCGCGGTGCTCGGCGTGCCTCGCTTGGCTACACAGATCGCGTTCACGCCGGTCTACGGGCTCATCTACGTCTCGGGAAAGTACAAAGTCCCCGAGCACATCATCGACATCCTCTACAACGACGAACGCACCGCTGCGATCATCCCCTCGCTCAGCTTCCTCGGCGGCCAGGGGTTCACCGCTGGCGTCTCGATGTTTCACGCCGGCTGGGGAAAGCACGAGGAGAAGATCTCGCTCTCGGCCAAGTTCGGCGGTCGCTACGAGCAGTCGTACAACCTCGCGTTCACGGCGCCGCGCGTCGCGGGAACGCCGCTCTCGATCGACGTCGAGACGCGGTTCGAGGTCGAGCCCGTTCAGGCGTTCTTCGGCTTCGGCCCCGCCGACATCACCGAGCGGCGCATCGGGCTGGGTGATCCGCCACCGGCCCTCGTAGGGCCGCGCGACCAGGTCGTGCAAACCGAGCTCCGGCATCAGCGCGGTTTGATCAAGGGTCGAGCCGGCTGGACGGTCGCCGATATCGTCCAGTTCGGCGCCATCGGCTCTTTCAACCGACGCGACTTCGGCCCGAGCGAGGCGAAGAACCCGACCCACCCTTCGATCGATCGCGTGTACGACACGAGCCAGATCCCCGGGTTCGATCTCGGCTACACCCTCATCGAGCCGCTCGCCGACTTTCGCGTCGACACGCGCAGCCCCACGGGGGCAACCAACAGCGGCGTGCATTTTTATGCCTTCGGCGGCGGGCCGCCGCCTCAAGAGGGTTTCGGCTTCGTCCACTACGGCGCCGCGCTGACCGGCTTCATCGATCTGTGGGGCGGCGATCGCATCCTGGTGCTTCACGGGGCTCACGAGTCGGTCATCGGCGACGACGAGAAGATCCCCTTCGCAGACCTGCCCCGCCTCGGGGGGCCCACCCGGATGCGCGGCTACGACCTCAACCGCTTTCGCGACAAGCATACGGCGCTGGCGATCGTCGAGTACCAGTATCCCGTTCACGATTACGTGGCGGGCGCCCTCTTCTTCGAGATGGGCAGCGTGGGCGCCGACTACGAACAGCTCGTGCAGCCGGAGAACTACCGTTTCGGCGGAGGCTTTGGCCTGCTCTTCCGCACCCCCGAGGCCAAGCTGTTCAGCCTCCAGATGGCCTATGGCGAAGGCTTGCAGGTGTTCATCACCAGCGACCCCTTCGACACCTTCAGCAAAATCGGAGAGGACCTGTGAACGCTCGAACGTTCTCTGCCCTGCTCGCCGTGAGCCTCGCTGCCGGCTGCGCGTCCAATCTCGTCTTCGCGGACAAGCCCATCGTGTGGGAGGTCGGTGACGACGCCAACATCGCCGAGCCCGAAGAGATCGCCTACGTCCTGCAAGCGAACTACATGCAGACGTTGGTGATGGACCCCGTCGACCGCACGCTGTCGATCCCGGACGAGTCGCGCGCCCAGGACATCAACGCCCTCGACGAAGTGCCCGACTCGACCTGGTGGGAGAACCGGATCGGTCGCTACGATCTGACGCCAGAGGACGTGGCGCGCGGCCCCGGCGGTAGCCCCCCCAAGCTGCCGCTCACGCTCACCAAAGGCAAGACCACCGGCTCGAACCCCGGGATCTTCGCCACCGACGCGAGCGGCCGGAAGTTCCTCATCAAGTTCGACATCGTGCGCGAGATGCACACCGGCAACACGGCGGTGGGGTCACGCCTCTTCTGGGCGATGGGCTACCACGTGCCGAAAGAGCACGTCTTCACGTTCACCAAGGCCGACCTGCGCATCGGGCCCGGCGCCACCTACGACGAGGGGCTGGAGGAAGACCTGCCGATGACGTGGAAGCAGGTCGACCAGCTGCTCGACCAGGCGCCGACGGCGCGCGCCGGAGAGCTCCGCGCTCTCGGCAGCGAGCTGCTCGCCGGCAAGCCCAAAGGCGGCTTCTCGGCCACCGGTCGTCGGAAAGACGACCCGAATGACGTCATCGACCACGAGCATCGGCGCAGCCTGCGCGGGCTCAAGGTCTTTTCCATCTGGCTCGACCACTCGGACATGGGCGAGCACAACTCGCTCGACATGTACGTCGAGGACGGCAACCGTCGCTATCTCAAGCACTACTTGATCGACTTCGGCGAGACGCTGGGCGCCCACGCGATCAATCGCCGCTGGGTCGGCTACCAGCACGTATTCGACTTCGAGTATCAGTTCGGGTCTCTGTTCACGTTCGGCCTGTGGAAGCGACCTTGGGAGGACTTTCGCGATCTCCCCTACCCGTCGGTCGGGCCCTACTATCCCGACCTCGACCCGCGCCTGTGGAAAGAGAAGCGCGCGTACTACCCATTCCGTGAGATGACCGAAGCGGACGCGTTCTGGGCCGCAAAGATCGTGATGCGTTTCTCCCGCGAGCACGTCGCGGCCGCAGTGGCCGCCGGGCAGTTCTCGAGCGGCGCCGCCGAGCGCTACCTCGTCGATACGATCATGGCCCGTCGCAGGAGCATCGGCCTCGCGTACATGACAACCGTGACGGCGCTCGACCGGTTCGACGTAGAGCCCGACAGGCTCTGCATGCTCGACCTGGCCGTCCACCATGGCCTCGCCTTCGGCGGCGACGTCGAGGTGCTCCGCGATGGCGACGTCGTCGAGACGCGAGCCGTTCCCGACGGCGGCAAGGTCTGCGTACAGGGGCCCGGCTCGTCCGACTACATCGCCTATGATCTACGCGTCCGTCGCGGCAAAGAGACCTTGCCCGGCGTCGAGGTTCACGTGCGGGGCGGCAAGCGGCCTCGCGTCGTGGGCGTCGCCCGCGACTGGTGACGACAGGCCACTACTTCTTCGCGATGTAGAGCTGGTCGAACTCTTGGCCCGAGCCGTCTATGGCGTGGGCCGTGAGCTGGTCGCCCACCACCTCGACGTAGACGAGGTGCACCACCTCTTCTGCGAACGCCGTAAAATCGCTCGGGTCGACCGCGTAGGTGGCGGCGCCGCCGCCGCCCGTGACGATGTAGTGAACGCCGTTCTGCGGCTTCATTCGCTCGTAGTGGTGATCGTGGCCGGTCAGCACGAGGTCGACGCCGTGGCGCTCGAAGGTGCTCGAGAACGCGCGCCGCGCCGCGAGCTCCGAGCCGTGCGAGCCGGATGAATAGGGAGGCTTGTGCATCGCCACGACCTTCCAAGGCTGGTCCGTGCCCGCCAGATCGTTGGTGAGCCAGCGTGCCTGCGCGTCGCTGTCGAGCTGCTCGGTGTCGAGGATCGTGAAGTGCACGTCGCCCCAATCGAACGAGTACCAGCGCTCGTTGTTGGGGAGATCGAACACCGCGCGGAATGGCGCCGCCTCGTTCGTCTCGTACTCGTGGTTTCCCGAGGCCGGGAACATCGCGAAGTGGGGGAGCACGTCGTGGTACATGTCGAAGAAGTTCGCCTCGAACTCCTGGAACGTGCCGCTCTCGTACGCCATGTCGCCGGCGTGGAGCATGAAGTCGAACGGCACCGACTTGATCTGAGTCACGAGCGCCGCTTGGTCGACGCTGCCCTCGCCCGAGTCGCCGAGGACGACGAACCGCACCGGTGAGGCGACGAGCGCGTCTCTCTCGGGCGCGGTTCGGAAGCCGACGCGGCCGAAGAGCGCCGGCTGGCCCTCGCCCTTCGACAGGGCGTAGCAGTAGACCGTCGACGGCTTCAGGCCCTCGATCCGCGCGAGCGACTGCTCGGCGGCGCCCGAGTCACCGACCGCGTCGCGCTCGCCGCCGACCTCGGCCACGACCTCTCCGTCGGGCGTCGTCACCTCGACGTGGAGGGGCGTGCCGACCTTGGCCGTCCACAGGACGCTGGTGCCAGTGGGTCCCAAACGCTGGAGGTAGGGACCCCTTCGCAGGACCTCGAAGCCGCTCGCCGTCATCCCGGGCTCACCGCAGGCAGTGACGAGCTCGGCGTCGGCGTCCACACGTTCTGCGAGGGGTCGGGAGAGGTCGCCCACCGTCTCGGCCTTCAGGCGCCCCGTGCTCGCCTGGCGACAGGAGCTGTACGCGGCGAGGGGGAGGGTCAGAATCAGGGCCGCTGCGAGGTGCGTTCGCATGTTGCGGCATTGAAGCAGCGCCACGCCGCCACGCAAGCGCAGCGCAGCCTCGGTGGCGCGGTGGCGTTCCGCCCCACTGGCTTTCGTGGCGATCGCGGCTGATGCCTCAGCTTTGCGACACGTCGAACAGCGTCGCCTCCCACGGCGCGAGGGCCTCCTCGACCGTCTCGGGCTGCGTGCTGAAGAGCTCGGGGGCCCCGGCGCACGCGGCCGGCCGGGGTGCCGGCGCGGCGCCGACGTTGACCGCGATCAGCCGCCGCCCGGCAGCGGCCTCGAGCAAGACGAGCAGCACCGACTCCTCGGCCCACGCGCGCAGCCCGTCTCGATCGGCGGTCCCGATGACGGTGTCGCTTCGGCGCAGTTGGAGCAGACGCCGGTATGTCTCGAGGACGCGAGCGTGCATGCCCGAGTCGCGCTCCCCCCAGACGAGCTTCGAGCGCTCGAACGTCTCGAGTGCCTGGGGGTCGGGGATGCGCTCGCGGCGTGACGGGTCGGAGAACGCGTCGAAGCTCGCAAACTCGGCTCGACGACCCTCGGTCACGGCGCGCCCGAGGTCGGCGTCGTGATCGGTGAAGTACAGGAACGGCGTGGACGCCGCCCACTCCTGCCCCATGAAGAGGAGCGGCGTCATGGGCAGCAGCAAGAAGAGCGCCGACATACCGATGAAGGCCTCGGTGCCGACGAGCGCGTGAAGCCGCTCGCCGAGAGCCCGGTTTCCGATCTGATCGTGGTTCTGAAGCGCGTACACGAACGCCGCCGCCTCGATCCCGCTCGCCGGGGCGCCGCGGGGTCGGCCCCAGGGGAGGAACGTCGCGCCCTCGTACAGCCACCCCTGCTCGATGGCTCGCGCTACCCCGCCGATGCCCGGCGTGTACGCTCCGTAATAGCCGTCGCGCTCGCCCGTGAGCGTCACGTGGACTTGATGGTGCCAATCGTCGGCCCAGACCGCGTCGACGCCGAGCTCGAGCAGGCTCGCTGGGTCGTTTCTGTCGTCCTCGGCGATCACCACCGGGCGCGGGCGCCGCGCCGACACCCGCGCGGCCAGCTCGCGCAGAATGTGGAGCGGAGACGGATCGACGATCGTCGCGATGGCGTCGAGGCGCAGCCCGTCGAAGCGGAACTCGTCGAGCCAATACGACACGTTGTCGAGGACGAGACGCCGCATCGGCGCGTGTCGAAAATCGAGCGCGTCGCCCCACGGGGTCATCACGTCGTCGCGGAACCAATCGCGGCTGAAGGCTCCGAGGTAGTTCCCCGATGGCCCGAAGTGGTTGTAGACGACGTCCAAGATCACGCCGAGCCCGTGACCATGGGCCTCGTCCACGAACGCCCGCAGATCGTCGGGCTCACCATAAGGCGCGAAGGGCGCGAAGTGAGCGACGCCGTCGTATCCCCAGCCTCGCCGCCCCGCGAAGCTCGCGATCGGCATGAGCTCCACCGTGGTCACGCCGAGCGCGGCCAGATCGCCGAGCCGCGCCGAAGCGGCCCGGTACGTCCCCTCTCTCGTGAACGTCCCGACGTGGAGCTCGTAAATGACCTGTGCGCGCATCGGCCGCTCGACGCCCAAGCCGTGGCGCCAGGCGTACCGGCTCGGCCCCAGCACGACCCCCGGCCCGTGGACGCCCTCGGGCAACCAACGAGCGAACGGGTCCGGCACCTCGCGATCGCCCAACACGAGCTTGTAGCGCGCGCCGTCCCCCACCCCATCGACCAGGGCTTCGTGGTAGCCGCCGCCCACGGGCTCGAGCGGGTGGGTCGCTACCGCGGAGCCGTCGGGGGCGAGGATGCGCACCGCGGGCGCCTCGACCGCCGTCACGTACGCGCCGAACCGGGTCGCCTCACCTTCGACATGCGCCCCCAGCGCAGGGATTCGCACCATCTCAGCTCTCCTCTCGCAAAAGAAGCGCGATCGGGAACGTCGCGAGCAGCTCGGCTACCCGCACGTCGCCGCGCACGGCAAAGCGCTCGCCCGTCAGCACGTTCACGTACGCACCCGTGTGCGGCAACCGAAGTCGCGTCTCGCCCCAGAGCGACCCGAGCGGCCATCGATCGCCCTCGCCGAGCAGCCGGCGCGTGAGGCGCGGCACGACGGTCACGACACGCTCCTGCTCGCGGGCTCGGGCGAACGCGACCACGTGCTCGCCCGCCGGAAGCGGCTGGTACTCGCCATGGAGAAAGAGAGACCGGCGCTCACGCCGGAGCGAGAGGGCGGCGTGGGTCACGAACAACTTCACGCGGCCGTCCTGGTAGCTCTCCAAGAGCTCCCTCGCCGACCCGCGCCCGTCGCCGTGGTCGCGCCGAATGCGAGCAAGGAGCTCGGCCCGCTGCCCGAAGTCGACGGGCCCGCGATTGTCGGGGTCGACCAAGGCCTGGTTCCACAGCTCGGCCCCCTGGTAGATGTCGGGAACCCCTGGCGCGGTGAGCTTCAGCAAGGTGGAAGCCAGCCCCGTGAGCGCGGCCGCCGGCTCGATCACGCGACAGAGCGCGACGAGCTCGGAGACGAATGCGTCGCTGGCCATCATCGCGCGCACGAACGCGGTGAGCGCCTCGTCGTAGGCGGGGTCGGGGCTCGTCCACGACGTCCGTTGTTTGCCCTCCTTTGCCGCCTTCAATGCGTAGGCCGCCAATCGCTCGGCGAGCTGTTCGCGCTGCGATTCGCCGTCCCACCCATAAGGAACCGCACCCACCGCGGCCTGATAGAACGCGTACTCGTGC
>CALKVR010001244.1 GCA_938004815.1 uncultured Polyangiaceae bacterium
AAGAGGGCGGCCACCGACGCCGCGCGGTCGGCCGTCGGGCGGACGGGCGCATCGGGCCGCGCCGACCTCAGCGATCGAAAGGCCCGCAAAGAGAGCATCGGCCGTCAGATCGCCATCCTCGAGGGCGAGATCAAGACGACCGAAGCCGCGATGCAGCGCCTCGAGCACGAGATCGCGATCCGCACCGTCCGCGCCAGCGTCGCCGGCAGCCTCGCCGAAGCGCCGCCGCTCACCGTCGGCGCGGTCGTCAAAGAGGGCGAGCGCCTCGGCGCCATCGTCCCCCGCGGCGAGCTCCGCATCGTGGCCGAGTACCCGCCCCCGCGCGCGATCGGCCGCATCGTGCCCGACCAGCCCGCTCGCCTGCGCCTCGACGGCTTTCCTTGGGCCCAGCACGGCACCGTCGCCGCGAAGGTCGCGCGCGTCGGCAGCGAGGTCCGCGACGGCAAGGTGCGGGTCGAGCTCGACGTCTCGCCCGACCAGAACGCCGACATCCCTCTCCAGCACGGGCTGACGGGGCGCGTGGAGATCGAGGTGGAGCGAACGGCGCCGTACGTGCTCGTCCTCCGTGCAGCGGGCAAGGCCGTCGACGATCCGGCGCTCGAGGCGCCTGCCCCAGGCGGCTGACGGCGCACCATGACGGGCGCGGCCGCGCGACGGCTGTTCGTGCCAGAGGTCATCCAATCCAGCGCGATGGACTGCGGTCCCGCGTCGCTCAAGTCGATGCTCGAGGGGTTTGGCATACCCGTCGGCTACGGGCGGCTCCGTGAAGCGTGCAGCACCGACGTCGACGGGACGTCGATCGATACCCTCGAGGATGTCGCGCTCGAGCTCGGGCTCGAGGCCGAGCAGACGATGGTGCCAATCGACCATTTGCTGCTGGATGAAGCCGAGACGATGCCAGCCATCGTCGTCGTGCAGCTGCCCCACTCGGGGATGCACTTCATCGTCGTGTGGCGAAGGCACGGTCGACTCGTCCAGGTGATGGACCCCGGGGTCGGGCGGCGGTGGGTCACCGCCGAGGCGCTGCTACGCGAAGTCTATCGCCACGAAATGGTGGTGGACGCTGCCGCGTGGCGCGAGTTCGCGGGCGGCGAAGGCTTCTCGAGGCCGCTCTTGCGACGGATGCAGGACATCGGGATCGCCGCGGGGCGTGCGCGTGAGATGTTCCAAGCCGCGATCGCCGACCCCGGTTGGCGACGAGTTGCCGTGTTGGACGCAGCGGTGCGAATGTCGAGCCGCCTGACCGCGTCGGGAGCAGTGTCGGGGAGCGAAGCAGCGCGGCTCGTCGAGCAGCTGGCGAGCGCGCCGCCTGCGACGATTCCGGACCGATACTGGTCGGTGCTCGCGGCTGACGCGGCCGACGATGGGGCCGAGCAGGTGCGCTTGCGCGGCGCGGTATTGGTTCGCGTCGTCGGGCGGGCTGCTCCGGGGCAGCACGAGACGCGCGCCGCCGGCGCGCTCGATCCAGCCCTCCTCGCCTCGCTTCGGGGGCGAGAAGAGACTTCGTGGGCACCGCTCTTCACGGCGCTGCGGCAGAGCGGTGCCCCGCTGGGGCTCTTGACCCTCGGCGCGCTCGCCATCGCCGGCGCGACCGCCCTCGTCCAGGCCCTCCTCCTGCGCGGCGCGCTCGATCTGGGATACTGGCTCGGGATCGCGCAGCACAGGTTGAGCGCCGCGCTCGTGCTGATGCTGTTCTTGGGCCTCGTCCTCTTCCTCGAGCTGCCCATGGCGCTCGCGCTCGCGCAGATCGGTCGCAAGCTCGACGTCTCGCTGCGGGTCGCGTTCCAACGCAAGATCCCCAAGACAGCCGACAACTATCTGCGTAGCCGGCTGCTATCCGACATGGCCGAGCGCCTGCATGCGGCGCCCGTGCTCCGGACGCTCCCGGGGCTCTTTGCGGGGTGGATGCGCGGCGTGTTTCTCTTGGCGTTCACGGTGGCGGGGCTGCTCTGGCTTGCTCCGTGGCTCGCGGGGTGGGTCATCGCGACGACCGTCCTGGCCACCGCGCTGTCGCTGGCCTCGGCCACGCTCATTCAGGAGCGAGAGATGCGGTTTCGCAGCCACGGGGCGACGTTGGTGCGCTTCTATCTGGACGCGTTGCAGGGCGTCGCGAGCATCCGAGCCCACGGCGCCGGCCGCGCCCTCATGCGCGAACAGGAGGGGATCATGGTGCAATGGTCCGATGCCGGCCGGCGCCTGCAGCTCCTCGCGGTGGCCATCGAAGCGGTTCAGGCCGCGTCCGGCTTCGTCCTCGCCATCGGGCTCGTCGCCACGCACCTGGGCCGAGAGGGCACGACCGGCAGTCTGTTGCTCGTCACCTATTGGGCGTTGCAGCTTCCGGTCTTGGCGCAGTACTTGGCCGTGACGGCGCGGCAGATCCCGCCGATCCGCAACACGCTCATCCGGTTGCTGGAGCCGCTCGGCGCGCCCGAAGAGACGGTGGAGTCGGACGCCGAGGTCGCTCGCCTGCCGGTCCTCGAGCCGGCGCAGGACGCGCCGCGCGCCGAGGCGGTCGCGCGCCAGACCAACGCGATCGCGGCCGTTCGGCCCCACCGCGAGGGGGTGCACGTCGAGCTCGCCGGTGTCGATGTGCGCGCGGGAGGCCACACCGTCTTGGCGGACGTCACGCTCGACATCGCGCCCGGCAGTCAGATCGGGATCGTCGGCGAGTCCGGCGCCGGAAAGTCCACGCTCCTCGGCCTTCTCCTCGGCTGGCACCGGCCGGCGGCGGGCGCGATCCGGCTCGATGGGCGCGTTCTCACCCCTCGCGACCTCGCGTTCTGGCGGAGGCGCACGGCTTGGGTCGACCCCGCCGTGCAGCTCTTCAATCGCCCGCTCGTTCAGAACCTCGTGTACGGCTCGGAGCGAGGTGCGACCGATATCGCGCGCGCGGTCGAGGACGCCGATCTGCGCGCGGTGCTCGAGCGCCTGCCCGAGGGGATGCAGACGCTCCTAGGCGAAAGCGGCGCGCTGGTCTCGGGCGGCGAGGGGCAGCGCGTCCGCTTGGCGCGCGCCTGGCTACGGACCGACGTGAGGCTCGTGCTCCTCGACGAGCCGTTCCGAGGTTTGGACCGCGAGAAGCGGCGTGTGCTCCTCGAGCGCGCGCGCGCCCACTGGGCCGGCGCGACGATGATCTGCGTCACCCACGACGTGGCCGACACCTTGGTTTTCAACCGGGTCCTCGTCGTCGAGGGCGGACAGATCGTCGAGGACGGCGATCCGCGCGCGCTCGCCCTGGACATGGGCTCTCGGTACAGCGCGATGCTCGCCAACGAGCAGTTCGTTCGCGAGCGGCTATGGGCGAGCCCCGATTGGCGACACGTCCGCGTCGAGGACGGCCAGATCATCGAGCAGTCCGAGGGAGATTGGCTCGATCTGCCGCGGCTGATCGAGGGTGATTCGCAGGAGCACGGGGCGTGACGAAGCACGACTCGATCGCTTGGCCGGTCGCGCGCATGGTCGAGGCGCTCGAGCATTGCGCCCGCCATGCCGGCTTTCCCGGTCGCGGGTCGACCGAAGCGATGCCGACCTGGGAAGCCACCGGCCTCGGGGACGCTGCGTTCGACCGTTGGACCGGAGCGTGCGCGGAGTGGGTCGGGGTCGACGCCGAGCCCGTCGACGTGGCCTACCACGAGGTCGAGTCGCTCCTCCGCCGCGCGGCGCCGGCGATCATCCGTCTCCCGAGCGGCGGCGGCCTCTTGGCCGTGGTGCGGCGCAGGGGCCGTAGGCTCACCTTGCTCACACCGCTCCTCGAGAAGCGCAACCTGACCGTCGAGCAGGTAGCCTCGATCCTCAAGCGCCCGGTCGAAGCTCCCGTCGAAGCGTCCACCGACGCCTGGCTGAGAGACGTGGTCGCCGACCCGTCGAAACGGGAGCGCGTGTGTCGGGCCGTGGCCAACGAGGTGCTCGAGACGCAGACGATCACGCGTTGCTTTTTGCTTCGCTTGCCTCCGGGAGCGAGCTTCGTCGCGCAGCTTCGCGCCGACGGCGTGCTGCGCGACGCCGCCGCGCTCATCGCGCTCGACGCCGGGCAATACGTCGTGGGCCTGTCTGCGTGGTACACGCTCGGGTCGGGCGCGTTCACCGGATCCGTGGAGCACGGTTGGCTCCTCGCGTGGGGGCTCTTGCTCCTCACGATGATTCCGCTCCAGGTCGGCGCGGTATGGTTGCAGGGGCGGATCCTCCTCGTGTTCGGCGCTCTGTTGAAGCGGAGGCTGCTCGCGGGCACCTTGCGGCTCGACCAGGATGCGCTTCGCCGTGAAGGGGCTGGTCAGCTCCTCGGCCGCGCGCTCGACGCCGGCGCGCTCGAGGCGCTGGTGCTCAGCGGAGCGCTCTTCGCTCTCCTCGCGTTCGTGGAGCTCGCCATCCTATCCTTGGCCCTCCTCGCCGGTCCGGGCGGCGCGCTCCAGGTAGTGGCGCTGGTGCTCTGGACGGCGGTCACGCTCGCCCTAGCCTGGCGGGGATACCGGCGGATGCTGATGCTGACGCGGAGCGCGCGGGACATCACCGGCAACCTCGTGGAGCAGATGGCCGGCCACCGGACGCGGCTGGCGCAGCAGGTGCCCGAACGGTGGCACGACGGCGAAGACGACGCGCTCGAGCGCTATCTGACCCAAGCCCGCGCGTTCGACCGCAACGACAGCGTGGTCCGCGGAGCGCCCCAAGGCTGGGCGCTCGTCGGTGTCGGGACGTTGATTCCGACCCTTCTCGCCGGCGGTGGCGCGGCCGACTTGGCGATCGCCGTCGGTGGGGTCGTGCTGGGCGCGGCCGCCTTCGCGCGTCTCTCGTCGGGGCTCGGCCAGCTCGCCTCGGCGGCTTGCGCCTGGAAGAACGTCGAGCCCGTGTTCCAGGCCGCGGGCCGGCTGGGGACGATTCCTTCGCCCGACGTCGTGTTGGCTCACGGCGTCTCGAAGCCCGCGCAAGCGGCAGCGGCGGAGAGAGACGTCCCCCTGATCGACGCGAGCGATCTCCACTACGCCTATCCCTCACGGGCGCAGCCGATCCTCCGCGGCGGGTCGATCCGCATCCGCCACGGTGATCGCGTGCTCGTGCAGGGGTCGTCGGGTGGCGGGAAATCCACGTTCGCCTCGATCCTCGCCGGGCTTCGCAAGCCGCAATCGGGCCTCTTGTTGTTGGGAGGGCTGGATCGCGAGACGCTGGGGGCCGACGGCTGGGTGCAGCGCGTGGCGGCCGCGCCCCAGTACCACGACAACCACATCCTGTCGGAGACCCTGCTCTTCAACCTCGTCATGGGGCGGCGCTGGCCGCCGACGCCCGAGGACGTCCAGGACGCAATCGACGTCTGTCGTTCGCTCGGTCTCGGCGATCTGATCCGCCGCATGCCGGCCGGCCTCAATCAGATGGTCGGTGAGAGCGGATGGCGTCTCTCGCACGGCGAACGGAGCCGCGTATTCATCGCTCGCGCGCTCCTCCAAGGCGCGAAGGTCGTCATCCTCGACGAGAGCTTCGCCGCTCTCGACCCGCGGACGACCGAGCAGTGCCTGCGGTCCGTGTTCGAGCGCGCGGACACGCTCGTGGTCATCGCGCACCCCTGACGGGCGCCTCAGCCAGCCCGCCGACCGCCCCCCTCGTCTGCGTCCAATCAACTTTGCGGGCCGCCCTCGAGGCCTCTTGGTAGGGCTTGCCGAACCCCTTCTCTTCGGCGAGCTGCGTCAGGTAGCCGATCTCGTCTCGGGTGAGGTCGGGGTGAAAGAAGTCGAACAGGAGCACGTAGCGAACCTCGTCGCTGTCGTTCCAAGCCGAATGCAGGAACGAGTCGTCGAAGACGATGGCCTTGCCCTCGCGGGGCTCGATCTCGCGGTCGCCTACCTTCAGGCGGCAGCGTGGAGGCACGACGAGCGGGAGCTGGCAACGAAGCTTGGTGGTGGTGTAGCCGCAGTGGGGGGCGATGAAGGTGTGCGGAGCGAGCGCCGAGAACATCGCGTGACCGACTTGAGAGCCGGTGCTCTCCACGATGCGCCCGACGATGCGGGCCGTCTCCGGACAGGCGCGACACACATCCTCGTGC
>CALKVR010001245.1 GCA_938004815.1 uncultured Polyangiaceae bacterium
CCGCCGCCTCCGCCGCCGCAGCGTTGGTACGGGTGGCAAGCGCTCATCGCCCACGGGCTCACCGACACGCTCTTGGTCACCGCGATCGCCGTCGCCGACACGAGTGAAGACGTTGCGCTGGGCCTCACCGTCGCGGGGCTGGTCGGCCGGCCCGTGGGCAGCTTCGTCGTCGAGGTCGTGCACGACGGCCAGTACGTGCTCGCCCCGATCGGCAGCTTCCTGCTCCCCGCCATGGGCGCCGGCGGCGGTATTGGCATCGCAGAGGAGCTGGGCAAGGACGGTGACGATGTCGTCATCATCCGCGCGCTCGCTGGCGGCGCGGTCATGGCCGCGCTCGAGGCGAGCTTCGCGTTCGAGGACGCGCCCGCGGTGAAGGTGGGGCTCGGGCCCGGCACGCTGACCCTCGGCGGTCGATTCTGACGAGCCCGCGCTACGCCCTCAGAACAGCCCGACCGAGAAATGGATGGCGCCGATGTCCTCCCACTCGCGGCGGTCGAGGTTGAAGGCGCCGTCGAACGCGAGCGGGCCGAGCGGGGTGGAGATGCGCAGGCCGGCCCCCGCGCCGTAGCGCCACGCGAGGGGATCGAACTCGGCCGGGTCGACGTAGAGATTGGCGACGTCGAGAAACACGCCGACGCCGACGACCTTGTAGACGGGGATGCGCAGCTCGACGCGCGGGTTGATGACCAGGTCGCCCCCGCGGATGGCGACGTCCTTGTCGGTGAGCTCGCCGTCGAGGATGCGCTGCGCGACGTCCTCGGGGATGACCGAGTCCGGGAAGAACCCGCGGTGCGACTCGAAGCCGCCGAGGTAGAACAGACGGTCGGGGTAGGTCTTGCTGCCGCTCTCGAGCTGGATGTTCGTGCCGCCCGAGAGGCTCAGCGCGAGCGAGAGCCCGTCATCGGTGAACCGGAAATAGCCGGCGACGCGCGTCGTGACCTTGAGAAAGTGAGAGACGAGGGGCGCCGACGACGATTGGTTGCCGATCGGAAACGCGCTGACGTGCTCGGTCGCGCCGACGAGGAGCGTGCCGGTCGTGGCCGAGAGGGGGTTGTCTCGTCTGTCCCACGTCACGCCCAGCCGCTGGGCGACGGCGAACGTCGTCCCGTCGGGGAAGCGCAAGAGCCGCTCGAGGTTGCCGTTCTGGCGGATCGCCTCTTCGACGGTCGCCGCGTTGAAGATCTGGACGTCGTTGAGCTCGCCCGAGAGGCTGAGGGTGAGCGCCACCTCTCGCAGCGGGCGGTAGGTGATGCTCGGGACGAACGCCTCGCGAGTCAGGCCGAAGTCGCGCTGGTTGTCGCGCACGTCGATGCCCTCGAGACCGAGGCTGAACGTGGGGCCCAGGCCGATCTCGGGGAACGCCACGCGCACCGAGTTGCGGCGCTCGAGGCGCTGGCTCACCGGCAGCGGCTTGAGGTTCTCTTCGACCGCCGAGTCGATGATCATGAAGTCGAACAGGTAGCTGAGCTCGAGGCGCAACGTGAGCGCGATGGCTCGGCCGCCGATGTTGCGGTGCCCGTACTCGAAGCCGACGCGGATGCCCTCGCCGGTGGAGAAGCCGAGGCGCGGCTCGATGTACTGCGAGCCGTACTCGGTCACGCGCACCAAGAGGCGCTTGCGCTTGGCGGGGACCTCGGGCTCGGCGAGCGATACCGAGACGCTGGAGAACGGCCCGAGCGTGGCGATGCGCTCCTCGGAGAGCCGCAGCGCGCGCCGTGAGTACCTGTCGTCTTTTTGCAGCGCCACGCGCCCCACGATGAGATCGACGTCGGTGCGGAACGCGCCCTCGACGTCGATGCCGTCGATGATCACGAGATCGCGCTCGCGGACGCGAAAGCGAACGCGCGCCCGGGTGCCGTCGGGCGAGGGCTCGATGTCGGCCTCGACCTCGGCGAACGCGTACCCGAGGTCCTGGTAGAACTCGAGCACGCGGACCTTGGCGTCGTCGAGCGCCTTGAGGCTGAGCGGCTCGCCCATCGGCAGATCTGCGATGGCGGCGAGGATGGTGTCGGCGACGTGGTCGTTGCCCTCGAAGGTGACGTCCCACGCGTGGGTTTGCGGGCCGAGGTGGACGGGGATGCGGAGCGTGATACGGGGCGAGCACCGGACGCCGCGCAGTGAATCGGGCACGCAGGCCGACCCGGGTGGGGGCGGGGGCTCGGCCTGCGGGTGCCCCAGGTCGTCCGTTCGGCATTGGGCGGTCGCCTTCGGCACGGCCTCTTCGATGCACTCGCCGGGCAGAGAGGCGGGGCTGCATCGCGCGCGCACCACCGACACGGGCCCGACCACCGAGCTCAGGTAGCCCTTTCCCAGGTAGAGCTCGCGCACGCGCTTGATGGCCTTGGCGTAAGCGTCGGGCGTGTAGACGGCGGCGGGCGCGATCTCGAGCGGCTCGGCGCGCCGGCCACCGCGCGCGCCCACCGACTCTTCTACGA
>CALKVR010001246.1 GCA_938004815.1 uncultured Polyangiaceae bacterium
GTTCATGGATCTCGCCGCAGAAGTTAGAACCCGGGAATGGCGCAGCCAACGGAAACTGCGGGCCGCGGTTCACCGCCAACCGGCAAGGGGCCGGTCCTGGCGCTGTTGGCGACCGCTCCTCGCCCGGGACTGAGCCTGCGCGGCTGCTGCCCGCCGCTGACGCCGGCCGAGGCCGGCGCACTGCAGACCGCCTGGCTGAAGTCCGCCGCGCAGGAATTGCCCGGTGCCACCGTGCTGCTGTACGGCCAACCGCTCGACGCGCTGCCGATGCTGAAGTACTTCGCCGGCCCCGGGGTCGAGCTGCGGCCGCACCGGTTCCTGCCGGGAGTCGGCGGCCAGGAACCGATCCAGGCCCTGGCCGCCGAACTGTTCGCCGAAGGGTTCGGTCCGGTGCTGGTGCGCCTCTGCGACGTGCCCGACGTGCTCGCCCTCGCCTACACGATGGGCCCGACCGGCGCAGACGCGGCGATCTACGTGCTGTCCGGTGACACCGGTGAGCTGGTCGCGACCATGAACGGCGTCGTCGACGGCAACATCAACCACGCGTTCGGGGACATCGACGGTGACGGCTTGCCCGAGGTCGTCGCCGCGACCCCACAAGGAAACGTGATCGCGTTCGAGCACGACGGGGCGCTCAAGTGGACCGGCGCCAAGGGCACGTGGCCCACCTACGCGAACTTCGGCGGCACCGTGAACCTGGGCGCCTATTGCCACGCGTTCGCGATCTACGACCTCGACGCCGACGGCTCACCCGAGATCCTCGGGGGGTTCGACGTCTTCGACGCACAGGGGCAAATGAAGTGGAGCGCGACCGGCGGCCTCAACGATATCCCCGGCGAGCCGTTCTGGTGCCCGACACCGACGGCGGCCGATCTCGACGGTGACGGCATGCTCGAGGTGATCTACGGCCACGCGGCGTACCGGCACGACGGCACCCTCTTTTGGCAGGTCGGCGGCAACCCCGGCCACCCGCACGTGGCGAACCTGGACGACGACCCCGAGCCCGAGGTGCTCGTCAACACCGATCAGGGGATCAGCCTGATCAACCATGACGGTACCGTCAAATTTGCGAACCTCAGGCCCACCGGAGAGGGGCCGAGCGCGCGCTGCTGGGGCAAGC
This sequence comes from uncultured Polyangiaceae bacterium, assembly GCA_938004815.1. GTDB lineage: Bacteria > Myxococcota_A > Polyangia > Polyangiales > Polyangiaceae > Xiheicaenibacterium. The sequence goes on from CALKVR010001246.1 coordinate 1,121, forward strand.
CGGGCGTCGTCCACGACTTCAACGGGGACGGCAAGGCCGACCTGGCCACCGGGACCTGCAACAACTACTCGGTCTACGCGGTCGGGCCGACGAGCTTGATGGCCAACTGGAACCAGCCCGTCTCCGACTTTTCGGGGCTGGCGACCGGCACCGCGTTCGACTTTCTCGGCGACGGCGTCGCCGATGCGATCTACGCGGACGAGACGACGGCCTACGTGTTCGAGGGCGCGACCGGGATGCTCGAGCTCAGCGTGCCGCGCGCGTCGGGCACGCTCGTCGAGTACCCGGTGGTGGCCGACGTCGACAACGACGGCTCGGCCGAGCTCGTGGTCGTCTCGAACGGGGTCGGGGGCACGCTCGACACGGTCACGGTGTACCGCGACGCGATGGACCGCTGGACACCGGCTCGCCGCGTCTGGAACCAGCACGCGTACCACGTGACCAACGTGCGCGAGGACGGAACGATCCCCCAGAACATGAAGAAGAGCTGGCAGCTCCTCAACACGTTCCGAACGAACTCGCAGGTCGAAGCGGGCGGCAACTGCGAGCCGCCCACGCCGCGATAGCGAGCTCGGCCCGGGGCCGCGCGCTATTGAGCGATGACGGTGAGCGTGCGGCACCGGTCGCACGCGAAGTGATCGTGCCAGCCCGTGATGGCGACGCTCGGCTCGAAGCCGACCGGCGTAGCCATCGCCGCCACGAAGACCATCGGCTGGTGACACGTCCAGCAGCTGACGCTCTGCGGGTTGCCGCGCCAGTGCGGGTCGCCGCCGAGCGTGGGCTCGACGCCGCCATCGGTCGCGAGCACGAGCGCCGCGTTCGCGCGCGGCATGACGGGCGTCGGCGTGCGGCTGTGCGCCGCCGCGCGCAGAGCCTCGGGGTCGGCGTACACGCGTACGATAGTCGCCGCCGTGGTCTCTTGGTCGAGCTGGATCTCGGTGCGGAACATCCACGCGCGGCACGACCCGCAGCCAACGAGAGGAAACATCGCCCACGAAGGCACGAGCGAGACGAGGGTCGGCTCGGCCTCGACGTCGAAGCTGAAGTAGAGCCGCAGCTTTTCGCCGCAGGCAGAGCACGGCGGCATGGCGATGTCGTACCCGCCGTACGAGTGAGGCGAGCGGTCCTTGGCGGGGCGAACGTGAAACGTCGGCACCTCTGACCGAGCTCGCGACGCGACAGCGGCCGGGAGCGCGCGCTCGACGAGCGCGCGCGCCTCGGTGCCGGCAGCGGGGCCCTGGGTGTCGCTCACCGTCTGGACGAAGCGGTCGGCGAGCTCGCGCGCCGACGAAGCCGCCGCGCCGCTCTCCAGCAGTCGCTGGTAGGCGAGCGCGGCCACGTCGTCGCGGCCGTTGTCGAACGCCCAGCGCGCGAGCGACTCGCACGACGTCACCGGGAGCCCGCCCACCGAGGCGTCGAAGCCGCGACCGAGCTCACCCTCGAGGGCGAAGAACACCTTCCACGAGTCGCCGCCGTCGACGAGCGCCTGCTTGGCGTACTTCTGCGCGCCGTGCTCCAGATCGCCCTTTAAGACCCGGTCGGCATCGGCCCGCGAAGCGAGCGGCGTGCGCTTGACCAGGGTTTGCAGAGACGGTGAGAGCTTGATGGACGCCATGGTTCGGGGCGCCAGGATGATCGAGCGAAGCGGCGCGACGCGCAAGGCGTCGCGCCGTCACGCCGGCGTCACCGTTCGCGCTCACTGACATCGCGCGTCGTTCGCGGACACCTGCACGCACACCTTGCCCTCGTCTGCGCACTCGACCCCCCACAGGCTGCTGCCGTCGCAGTAGAGGTAGGTCTCGCCCTCGACGTCGCAGGTCTCGATGATCCCGTAGCAGCCCGGGCCACCAGGGACGCCGGGCGGCTCATCGTCGGGACCGGGCGCGGGGGGGTCGTCGGGACCTGCGCCGGGGTCGTCACCCGGGCACGATCCCCCTTCACCGCCGCCGTCACCGGGGCCGGACGGGCCGCCGCCTTCGCCGGCGGGCGCGCCCTCGGCCCAGCCCCCGTGCGCTTGAACCTGGCTGTCGATCCACGCGTAGACCTGGTCGACCCGCGCGAGGATCTGCGTTCCCCCTCCGGCCCCCGAGTTCACAGCGAAGATCTTGTGCGTTCCGGCGCCGACCACGAGACCGCCCGAGTCGCCCGGCTGGATCTTCATGGTCGACACGTACGCGAACGGGTAGCCGTAGCCGGCCCCGGGTGAAGCGTTGATCTTGGGTCCGAGAAAGAGCTGCGACCACGACGCTTTCCCGTCCTGGATGCGGCCGATGTTCTGGAGTTGCTCACCGGCGGCGAGCGGGGTCTTCGATACCTCGGGGTACGCGTCGAGCACGATGGGCTGCTTCAGGAACACGAGGCCGACGTCGTGCTGGTTCGGGTTCACGTAGCCGCTCGTGTCCTTGTAGTCGTAGGTCGACGCCTGGCTCGCGTAGGCCTTCTGACCGCCGGCGAACGGCGTGATCACCTCCCAGCCGGTGTAGCCACCGACCACGCAGTGGCCCGCAGTCAGGACCACCCGCGGCGCGATGACCACGCCCGAGCAGATGCTCGTCACCTGATTCCCCCAGAGCATGTTGACCA
>CALKVR010001247.1 GCA_938004815.1 uncultured Polyangiaceae bacterium
TTCGTGAGGAGCGGGCCGCCGGGCTCCGCGTGCAGGCTGAGCGTCGGGAGGCGCGGCAACGTCGTCTCGGGCTGGGGCGCCGGCGCCGCCGCCGGATCGGGCTCGGGCGCGTCGGGCGGCGGATCGAAGAGGAGCGCGTCGCAGGGGACACGCAGCCCGAGCTCGGCCAAGCCGTCGACCTCGGCGTCCACGCGAACGGCGACGCCACCCTTGTCGGCGCCGAGCGCGTTCACCGCGACGCCTTGCTTGAGCCACACGTGCTCGCTGACGACATCCACGTCGCGGAGGAGCGCGAACGTCTCGAGCGAGATGTCGGAGAACCCGTCGAGAACGAACGTGCCGTCCTCGATGTGCACCCAGCCCCGCCCGCGCCCGCCGAAGATCCCCCAAGCGACGTCGACGGAGCCGCGCGCGAACCGCGCGAGCGGGCGGCCACCTACGCGGGCCGTCGACACGGCGGTGAGGCGCGTGTTGCACGGCGGCTCCAGGTCGGTGCCCTTGCCGTAGATCGCGCAAGCGACGCCGCGCGGCGGCTTGGGGAGGACCCGCTCGGCGACGAGCGGCCTCTCTTGCGCATGCCCTACGGCGGGCGCGGCCGCGGCCGCCGCCGCTGCAAAAATCAACCCGAAGCCGAGCCGACGACGCACGATGGGTCAGTGGACCGAGGGCGCGAAAAGTTCCCGATCAGCCGCCGGCACACCCAAACGCGCAGGGCTCGAGCACGACGTCGACCACGCCCGGCGCGGGGTACGTGAACGGGATGTTCTCGATGAGAGCCTCGGCGCCTTGGGCTTGGCCGTCGCAGACCCCGCTCGCGTCGCAGGTGCAGCCAGCCCCGCAGCCCGAGAACACGTCGATATCCATTTCGTACGACCCGGTCGGCGTCACCACGCGGCGATCGCAGGTGCCGAGGGTCGGGATCGAGTAGCAGGTCTCGGGCATGGCCTCGGCCCGGAAGCCCGTGGCGTCCCAGGTGATGTCGAGGCTCGCCCCGGCGGCCACGCGCAGCGACGTGACCTCGCAGAGCTCGGGCGGGCAGCTCACCCCGTCGCGCAGGCCGACGCAGGTGTCGGCGCACGTCAGATTGGGTTGGTAGGTGATCCCCTGGTCCGGCACGGCCCCCAGGAACAAGAACGGCTTGCCGCAGAGCTGGTTCACGTACACGTCGACGCCGCTCTCGTTGCGAAGACGAAACGTGACCGGCTCGCCAGCCGCCTCGTCGTCGTAGCCCTGACACTCCGGTCGGTCGCGCGGATGCACGCCGCCACCACCGCCGGTGGACGCTGCGTCATCGCCGCAAGCGCCGAACGCGCCGACGAGCGTGAGGAGACAGGACCACACCGCGGTGCGGCGCCTCATGGCGCTCCGACCATCGTCGAGAACTCGGACGCGACGCGCGCGCCGGTCACCGCCCCGAGCGAGTTCTGCTCGCCGTACTGCGGGTCCTCGGTTTCGCCGTACGCGTAGGGCAGGTTCTGATCCCACTGCGACATGGGCAGGATGTAGCCGAGCGCGTCGTTCGCGTTGTTGATGATGACGGGGATGGCCCCCTGCGGCACGAAGGATTGGAGGGGCGTCTCCGGCGGCGCATCGGGAAAATCGGCGCCCTCGGGCCGCTCGATGTACGTGCCGCCGCCTGGCGGAACGAGCCAGAGCTCGGGGTAGAGCTCACCCGGCACCGACGCGATGGCGACGGGGCCGATCCGCACGAGGTTCACCTCGGTCTGCAGAGCCACGCTCTCGTCGAGCAGCGCGCTCGGGACGAGGCCCGCGATCTCGTCGGCGGTCAGCTGCTTGCCGGTGTCGGACCAGAAGAGGTTTCGCGGCAAGAGGCCGAAGAAGAACGCGAGCGCCAGCGCGCCGTTGTCGGTGGTCAGCAGGAACGCGCGCCGATCGACGGAGAGGTCGAGCGCGCCGGCGCCGAGATCGATGGCGGCCGGCCCGTCGAGCGCGGCCGCTGCCGCGGCGGCCGCTCCGCGCCCGACGTACTCGGCGCGTTCCCACGTGCCCTGCGGGCACGTGTCCTCGCCGGTCGGGCCCGGGCAGCCGACGATACCGATCGTCGTGGAGAGACCGCCGAGCGAGCCGTTGAAGAACACCGTCGTCGCGGTCGGGTACCGGATCTCGAGCTCGTCGCGCAGGTAGTGCGCGTAGTCGGAGCTCAGGAGGACGTTGTCCGAGCCGAGCGCCTCCGGGTGGTTGCCCCAGAACGCGGTGGTGGCGAGCGGGGTGCCGGTGGCGGGGTCGCGGAACTGGAGGACCGAGAGGGCCTGGTCGACGACCTCGGGGAGGCGCGTGTCGTTCACGAGCGCGGGCGCCTCGGTCACGGCGACGCGCGCCACGGCGGGGCGTTGCGGCCCTGCCAGCAAATGAACCCGACCGCACACTGGAACCGCGACCGCACCCCCAATTTGCAGGAAGTGGTGGCCGGGCTCGACGCTCCCACTAC
>CALKVR010001248.1 GCA_938004815.1 uncultured Polyangiaceae bacterium
CCCCGGAGCAGGGCTGATCCGCCCGATCGGCTCTCCCCATCCGCCCCGGCGGACCTATCTTAAGGTCTCAGACCACCGGTCCCCCGCCCCGGATGCCCCGATGACGCTCTTCTCCATCCTCGACCTCGCCCCGGTGCCCGAAGGCAAGACGCCCGGCGACGCCCTGCGCAACACCATCGATCTCGCCCGCCATGCCGACCGCCTCGGCTACACGCGCTACTGGCTGGCCGAACACCACAACATGACCGGCATCGCCAGCGCAGCGACCGCCGTGGTCATCGGCCAGGTGGCGGCGGCGGTTCTGGGGGACGACCACGCAACCGGAGAAAAGGAAGATGAAGAAGAGTGACCCGAGGCCTCGTGCGGCCCCGTGGCGAGCGAGCACACGCATGGTATCGAGCGCATGCTCGCACGCGCGGTTACGTCGTGGCTAGCTCGGGGCCCCGCCGGTATCCTGCGCGCCGACGACCATGCCCACCGCCGACGAGCCCCGCCCCTTCCGCGTCCTAGGTATCCAGCAGATCGCCGTGGGCGGGCTCGACAAGTCGCGGCTCCGCGCGCTCTGGGTCGATCTGCTCGGGCTGTCGCCGCAGGGCACGTTCAGGAGCGAGCGCGAGAACGTCGACGAGGACATCTTGAGCGTGGGCGCAGGGCCGCTCGCCGTGGAAATCGATCTCATGCAGCCGATCGATCCCGCCGCGAAACCGCGCGTGCAGGAGCCCGCGCTGAACCACATCGGGCTCTGGATCGACGACCTCGCCAGCGCGGTGCCGTGGCTACAGGCGAGGGGGGTTCGCTTCACCCCGGGGGGCATCCGCAAGGGCGCGAGCGGTCACGACGTGTGCTTCGTCCATCCGCGAGGTGACGACGCGTCGCCGCGCTCGGGCGAGGGTGTGCTCATCGAGCTCGTGCAAGCCCCCGGCGAGGTGGTGAGGTTCTTCGATTCGATCGCCGCGAGGGGCGATCAGTCGGTGCAGGGCGGGTCGGCGTAGAACTCGTCGGCCTCCAGCTCCTGGAACGGCCGGACCGTGCTGCGAGGGGCTCCCCCGCGACCCTGCGCCACGGCGGGCTCGTCCGACTTCGTCCAGCGCACGAGCTCGAGATGAGGAACGCGCGGCCGGTTGTCGGTCGATGCCCGGGGGCTAACTGGAGATCGCATGCTTGAAACGCTAGCAAGACGCGTTCCGCAACGATGCTGCGCCGCGCTGTCACGATGCGCAGGTAAGGAGGCGCCTGCCCGCGGTGATTGGTTCGTTACGCAGCGCATCGTTCATCCGCCCACAAGGTGCGCGAAGCCGTACGCATGCGTACGCTCTTACGCACCACCGGGGCGCTACGGTCGCTTCGCCGGCGGCGGGGGCGGCACGGGCGGAGGCGGAGGCGGCACGGCCATCGCCGGCTCGGGCGGCGCCGATCGGCTCGTGCCCATCGCGAGCTCCTTCACCAGCACCGAGAGGTCTTGCACCCACGGCTTCTCGAACACGATCTCGAAGCTCACGCTCGGCTGCGGCCCGCCCTTGCCGCCGCCGAAGAAGAACACCGGCGCGTTGCCCTTGTTGGGCAGCTTGCCGAGGATCGCGAGCAGCTCGCGCATGTCGCTGTCGCCCTCGTCGATCTTGGCGAGGCTCTCGAACGTGCGGCCGTAGGAGAGGAACCCACCGCCTTGCATCGGCCGCTTGAGGCGAGCGAGATCGGTGCGAGCCGCGAGCGTTTGATCGGGCGAGACACCTTTGAGCGAGCCGAGCATCTTCTGCTTGAGCACGTCGGGATCGGCGCCGTAGCCCCAGAAGTATCTGCCGGCCTCGTCGGGGGCGACCGCGACACGGATGGGGACGACCCCGCGCGTCGCTCGACCCTTCGGGTGCTCTTTGCGGGAGTCCCAGCTCTGATCGGGGTGCACCCACGTCCACACGTCTTCGCTCGAGAACCCAACGTCGAGCTCGAGCACCGCCGAGCCCTTGGGCCAGCCGGCGGGGTTCTTCACCACCTTCACCTTGGGAATGAGCCGATCCATCTCGGCGCGCTCCTTCTGGTAGTGCGCCTTGAGCGACGCAGGCGCGGTCTTGGCGCGAAGGTCCAGGCTCTGCCGCGCCATCTTGACGACGCGGTCATACGAATCGACGCCCTTCACGAGGAAATTGATCATCTGCTCGGGGTCGCCCTCGCCGCCGACGACCGACCACCCGACGATGGCGCGCGCCTTGTTCCTCGTCTCGACCACCGCGTGCAGCGGCGTGAACGTGTCGGTCTTCGCGCCGGCGGGGAAGCCACCGGGGAGCATGGACAGCGTGCCCGAGGCCGAAACCCACGTGCCGCGCATGGTGGGGATCGCGTCGAAGAGCCCGATGAAGGCCTGCTTGTCGCCGTCTTTCAGGAGCCCGTCGGATTCGCGCTGCAAGAAGTCGAGCCCCACCGCGATGCCCTTCTTTCCCACGCGGCGGATGCCGGTGAAGAGCGCCGGGTCGGACGCGCGCCCGAAGAGCGCCGAGTCGGCGTCTCTCGGGAGGCGCCAGAACATGTCGGGCGGTGGCGCCGACTTGCCCGCGCCGTCGGTCAGCACCTTGGTGACCCAGGCCTGGTTGCCGCGAAAGAAGAGCTCGCCGGCGCCCGAGATCTCGATCTTGGTGCCGTCGATCGCGACACCGCCCTCGATGCGATCGACCTCTTCGATGGCGAGGGCGAGCTCCTTGGCCACCGTCGAGGGCACGGACAACAGCTCGGGGTCCGATATGCCGACACCCGTGAGCTCTTGCCGTGCGTCGCCCAGCTCCTTGTCGAGCTCGGCGCGGATCTTGGGGAGGATGACGTCGCGAACGGGGCCGAAGTCGGCCCGCATCCACACGTCTTGGGCGGGCTTCGGCTCGGCCGGCAGGGTGCGCGCGAGCCACGGGCCGAGCTCGCGATACGAGCTCGCGCCCTCTCCGCAGACGAGGCGCGCGCGCCGGCCGGCGGGCGCGAGGACCTCGCATTCGAGCCCGGTCGCGCCTTTGCCCTTCACGCGCCAGACCTCTTTGCCGACCTGCTCGACGTCCTCGCCCTCTTTCTCCAGGATGTCGAGGAGCGCCTTGAAGTCGTCGGCGAGGGGGACGCTGAAGGCGATGAAGAACTTCGGATCGTCGATATCCGTCGTCGACGGATCGAGCGCGAGCGCGAGATCGAAGCTGTCACCGAGCTCGAGGTGCTGGCTCGCGCCTTTCGTGACGTCGAGGAGCAGCGCCTCGATCCGGACCGGCAGGCTGACGAGCTTCTCGATCGCGGCGATCGTCTTTTTCGGGTTCGTCGAGTGCATCACGAGCACGAGCGACTTCGGCGTGGGGACCGGCGACATGTCGAGCTGGCCCTCGGGCGTCAGCGGCGCGGCGATGGCGGGGCCGGGCTTCGACGTGGGCTCGGTGGTGGTGGTGGTCGACGAGCAGCCGACGACGAGCGCGAGCGCGGTGGTCAGAGCGAAGCGTGAGCGCATAGGGCCTAGCAACGTACAGAAAGCCGCCGCCTCGGGGAAGACAGGTGGAAGCCGCACCAAACGTCACTTGCCTCGTCAGGGGGCGGGCGCCATGTC
>CALKVR010001249.1 GCA_938004815.1 uncultured Polyangiaceae bacterium
ATGTCCTCGCAACCGGCCGCGATGACGGCGACGAGGGGGAGAAGGAAGAGGCCTCGGAAAGAGCGAGCGGACGGGCTGAGCATGCGGCGCCCATAGCAGGGGGCGTGCCAGTAGGATTCACACCTACATCAGCCGCCCGACCGGCGAAATCACGAGGAGTTGCCTGCCCAGCCTCCGGCGGAGCGGGCCGCGGTGGATCTTGCGCGATCTGGTGAAGCGGATCCTCAGCCGCAGCCTGGAGCTGCCGTATCAGCAGGCGCCGCAGACCGCGCACGCGTCGACGCAGCAATCGCCGAGCCCCACGCACGCGCTGTCGCAGTAGCAGTTGCCGCCGCTCCCGCCGCACTCGCTCGGGTCGCAGGAATCGAGCGGGTTCGACGAGCCGCACACGGCCGTGTAGTTCGCGCAGCAGTCGCCGAAGCCGACACAGTCCGGGTCGCAGTAGCACCCGCCGCCGCTGTCCGAGCCCCCGCACTCGCACACCGAGCACTGGTCGAGGACGTCGGCGCAGTCGCTGGGGCACCCGCAAGCGTCCTCGCCCGAGTCGCACACGAAATTGCCGCACACGATGCCGCCGCTCGAGCTCGACGCGGCGGTCACCGCCGCCGTCGCCGCGGCCGAGCTGGCGACCGAGCTCGAGCTCATGGCGGTCGAGCTCGCGACCGACCCCGCGCTCGCCGTAGACGCTGCGTTGTTCGCGCCGCTCGATGCCTTGGCCGAGCCGCTGCCCGACGCCGTCGACGCGGCCCCCAGCCCGCCCTCACCGCCCTCGCCCGTCTCACCGTCCTCGAAGACATCGATCGCGGAGCCGGTAGCGCACGCGCTCCACGCCACCGCGAGGAGCGCGGCGCCGGCGAGAGCGGCCGCGGCGCGCGCGGTGGGGATGCGGAGATTCTTCGACGGAGCGGACATCGGTGTGCCTCCTACCGCAAGCGGGGCCGCACCCTAATCCCGCGCGCCAGGAGCTACCACACCGAAAAGACCGTCAGGGGTCGAGGCTCACGCCTCGGCGGCGATCGCGGGCAGCCCGAGCAAGCGCACCGCCGCGTCGACGAGGTGATCCTCGATCGCGACGATTGGTGCGGTGGCGTCCTTGCGGGGCTTGGCCAGCTTGGCGGCGTCACCGGCGAGCGAAGTGAGCTCGCGCTCGCTCGTGATCGCGAAGCGAACAATCAGGAAAATGACGCTCTGAACGGGCAGCCGCATCGCTCGCGCCGGCCGGTCGACCAACCCGCCGAGGATCTCGGAGATGGTGTCCAAGAACGGCAGCATGTTGTCTTCTCTCACTTTGGCGTCGAGCTCACCCGTGTCGACGAGCGATCGCTGGAGCAGCCGGACCGCCGTGCGGTGCGTGCGCGCGTAACGAAAGCCCGTGCGCACCGCCTCGGCGACGATCGCCGGCGCGGGGAGCTCACCCTTCGCCAGATCCTGCTCGAGCTCGGCGCGTAACCCGCCGAGCTCCTTCAGCATCGCGCCGATGCACGCCTCGTAGAGGCCCTGCTTGCTGCCGAAGTAGTGGTGCACCATCGCCAGGCTGACCCCCGCCCCCTTGGCGATGTCGCGGATCGATGCACCGTCGATACCGCGCGATGCGAACAGATCGTACGCCGTTGATAGAATTCGCAGCTGCGTCGCTTGCGCGTCTGCGTTGACAGGTCGGGCCATCCTCCCCGCGTTTTCCCAGCTCGCTTTCTCGTCGTCAACACGGCGTAACCTAACAAATGCGTACGCTCGTCGTTTGATTACATCTGCCACACCCGCCGTAGCCCCGATGCCGCACGCAGTGAGGCCATCTGACACGCACCGCGACGACCGTGTATGGCGACGCGCGTCAAATTTCGCTCGGCAGCCGGTCCATCGGCGCGCCGGTCAGCGCTTGGTGCGCGACCACCAAGAAGTCGGTGGCGGTGACGATGCCGACCAAGAGCCCGGCCGTGTCGAGGACCGGCAACGAGTGCACACGACGCTCGATCATGGTCGCGACGGCTTCGTCGGCCGGCGTCTCGGGCGTTACGCTGACGATCTGCTTGGTCATGATCGATCGCAACATCGGGTCGCCCCCGCGCTCGAGAGCCGCGACCACGTCGCTGCTCGAGACGATCCCGATCAGGCGATCGTGCGCATCGACCACGGGCATGTGGCGAACCGCGGCGAGTGTCATCTCGCGCACCACCTGAGAGACGGCGTCGCCCTCGCGCATCGACAGGACGGCGGTGCTCATGATGTCTCGCACGCGCAGCCGATGCTTCTTCATGCCCTCCGCTTCGCAAGATCGGGGCCGCCCGCCGCGCTCCTCTCGGCGGCCTTGCTCGTCGGCGCGGTGCCGGCCTCGGCCCAGCAAGATCCGCGCGACGGCGAAAAAAGCGCGGAGCCGATCGACGTGACGGTCGAGGGTGAGGCCCCTCCCCCCGACACGACCGCCCTCACGCGGACGGAGTCGAAGCGGATGCCCGGCGCATTCGGGGATCCGTTTCGTGCGATCGAGGCGCTGCCGGGTATCGTGCCGCTCGTCTCGGGGGTGCCGTTCTTCTACGTCCGCGGCTCGCCGCCCGGCAACGTCGGCTACTTCCTCGACGG
>CALKVR010001250.1 GCA_938004815.1 uncultured Polyangiaceae bacterium
GCGAAGCAGGCGCGGCCGGTGCCGGGCGAGCCCTGAACGCTGGTCGTACCCGCGATCAGCGCTTTCATCTCGCCGTACTTGAGCATCTCGCAGCCGAAATAGACGGGCGAGCCCATCTCGCCGTTGAGGTACTGCTTGGCGTCGACCATCTCGCCGTACGACGCCTCGTTCGGCCACTGGTCGTGGTTCGTGTACACCTGCGAGGGTGACCAATCGTCTTCGTTGAAGATGTCGAAGAGGATGTGGTTGTGCCCGTCGATGAGCCCTGGCGAGATGATGCCGTTGGTTTGAATCACGGTGGCGCCAGCGGCGCCCGGCTCGGCCGAGCAAGTCGGCCCCACGCACGTCAGCGCGTTGTTCTCGATGAGCACCTCACCGCCGATTGCCCCGGTCGGGGTCAAGACGGTGCCCTTGAGGAGGATGCGCGTGACGGCTCCGGCGGTCTCGACCACGGGGCCCGGGCCGTCGCAGCTGCCAGGCATGACGCTGCCCGTGGAAGCGCTCGAAGACGCGCCGCCGCCCCCGGTCGCGTCTCCGCCGGAGCCGCCTACGCCGCTCGAGGGGCTGAGCGAGTCGGGGACGGGCAAGGGGTTCGAGCTGTCTGCTTCACCCGTCTCGACGTCGCACGCAGCGAAGACCAGAACCGGCAAGGCGACCAGGGCAACGACGGTGCCCAGCGTCAAGGAACGCATCACCGAACATCATACTCGGCCGAGGCCCGCGCAGGGTCACGGAAGCGTGACGGTGGCGATGGGCCCGCGTAGCCCTGCGAACCGCGGCGGCTCGCTGATGATCTCGCCGGCTGCTCCGTCGACGACGAACGCCTCGAGCCCTGCGCTGGTCGCTACGAACACGCGGTCGCCAGCGACCGCCAGGCTGCGCCCAGGCGCACGCTCGGCGCGCGCGACGTCGCCACCGAGCTCGACGACGTCGGCTCGCGCGATCACGACGTGCCCCGACCCGTCGAGCCCGACGCGCACCCACGCGAGCCGCGCGGGGTCGGAGCCCAGGAGGACGAGGTCGGTCGTGCCATCGCCCCGCGCGAACGTGAGCGCCCCCTCGAGCCGAGAGGCCCCGAACGGGGTGGTCGCGGTCGAGACCACGTCGTAGCCGTCGAGCGCCGCGATGACCGCGTCGCCGTCGGCTACGTCGGCGAGCGCGCGGGCGTAGCCCACCCCCAGCTCGACGAGCCGAACGGATGGCGACGCGCCTCCGTAACCGACGATGGGCCGCGGGGTGCAGGCCACCACGCGATCTGCCGCGACCTCCACGTCGACCGAGGAGAGGGCTTGCTCGGGCCAGAAGGAGAGCGCCTCGTAGCGGGCCGCGGTCGCGTCGACGGCGATGGGGCGGACCGACAGCGGACGGCCGCACGCGACGCTGGGCGTGAACCCGCCCCCGGCCGGCAGGAGGCGCCACCGCTCGCCCATGTCGGCCTGGGTCACGACGACGCCGAAGGGCGTCACCAGCACGCTCGTCTCGCCGTAGACGTCGCCCAAGCGCGCTGGCACCCCCAGCGCCCCGCTGGGCTCGATCGGGTACGCGGCGAGATCACCGGCGAGCTCGTCGACGGAGACCTGCGAGCGCACCACCGCAGAGCCGCCATCGGCACCCGCGAGCCACGCTGCGTCCAGCTCGTACCCGCCCTCGGCGCGGGCGAGCGCCGACCGACCCAGGACGGCGCCCGAGTCGGAATCGACCACGACGAGAGCGTCGTCGGTGATCGCGATGAGCGCGGGAGGTGCGGTCGCGGGAGGAGCAGGCACGAGCGGAGCGGGTGAGGTGTCGGGTGGGTCGTCGTGCTCGAGCGTTCCAATCGTGATGTCGGTCGCGCAGCCGGCGACGAACGAGGCGAGCACCGAGACGAGGAGACGAAACCGAGGGCTCATGCCCTCGATGTCGACACGAGCTCACGCGAGTTGCGTGAAATCGTCAGCCGGTGGCTTCTTTCTTCTTTGCCTCGCGCTTGGGCCCTGCCTTCTTCACCTCGGGCTTGCGCTCGCTCTCGGGCTTCTTCTCGTCGGCAGTGAGGCTGCGCTTGAGCGCCTCGAAGAGATCGATGATCTGGGCCTGCGGCGCCTCGGGCGCGACGGAGATCTCTTGCCCCGCCGCCTTTTGCTCGACCGCCGAGAGCACGCGGTCGCGGTACTCGTCGTGGTACTGCTCCGGCTTGAAGCCGTCCGACGAGAGCTGCTCGATGAGCTTGTCGGCGAGCTCGGCCTCGACGGGCTTGAACTCGACCTCGGCGGGCCGATCCACGTCGTCGAAGTTGCGGACCTCGTCGGCATAGAAGACGTGGTGCATCACGAGACCACCCTTGTACGGGCGCAAGAGGACGAGCTGCTCTTTGCCCCGCGTGCCGAAGCGGCCCACCGCGACGCGGTCCATGCGCGTCATCGACTCCGAGAGCAGCTTGTACGCTCGATCCCCGCCCTTGTCCGGGCCGAGGTAGTAGGTCTTCTCGATGAAGATGAAGTCGACGGACTCGGCGGGGACGAACTCCACGATGTCGAGCCGGTCGGTGCGCTCGGCCTCGAGCTTCTTCAGCTCATCCTCGTTGAACTGCACGTAGCGGTCCTTGGAGAACTCGTAGCCCTTCACGATGTCGGTGCGGGGGACGACCTCGTTGTCGACGGGGCAGATGAGCTGCTGCCGTAGGCGGCTGCCGCACTTCTTGTGGAGCTGATTGAACGACACGTTCTGCGCCGACGTCGCGGTAAAGAGCTTGATGGGGATCGAGACGAGCCCGAACGAAATCGTCCCGGAGCCAATCGAGCGAGCAGCCATGATGGCAAACGCTAGTCGCTCCGACGAACCGTGTCGAAGTTCGGGCAGGCCGCACTATCCGCATGTAGCGCGTTCACTGAACGTCGGGTGAGGGCAGCGCGCCCCGCTGCGCTGCCCTCGGGGGGAGAGCGGTGAGGCCGGTGTCGACCACCACCGCGGTGGGCCGGGCGTCGCCCTCGGGCCACACGACGTCGGCGCGGAGCGCGACCCCTGCGAAGCTCTTCGCGGTCTCGGTGAACGTGTCGACGTCGCTGCCGCGCAGCCCGTCGAAGAGATCGATGCCCGTCGTCCCGAGGACGATGAGCGCCGAGCCGCTATCGCCCGCCTTGAACGGCAGGCGCACGAGCGTGAGCGTGCCGACGTGCGGCGTGCGTTGCTCGTCCGCGGTCAACGTCGCGCTCACCCACTCCGCAGGCGGCGCGACGAGGACGATCTCGTCGGTCGACGGGCGGCGGTAGGCGTACAAGAGGCCGGGGCGCAGAGCGCGCGCGCGGACGCGCGACCCTCGCTCGGCGACGCCGCGACACCCGCGCGTGTCGAACACCCCCTCGAGCTCCTGGAACCACAGCGCGTCGGCGGACCATTCGCGCGGCTCGATACCGCCCCACCAGACCGCAACGCGGGTTCGGACCGCGCGCGTCCCGCACGGCGGAGGCGCGGGCGTCGGGCGCAGGTGCGTCGCCGGCACCTTCGCCCCGCCGTACACGCGGTACGGCGGCTCGGTCGCGATCTCGACCTCTGCCACGAGGTTGCTGCCGAACCGAACGGTGTACCCGTCGCCACGGGCGCGCATCTCGATCCACCCGTCGCGACGCAAGCTCGCCGCATCGAGGGGCGTAGGCTCTTCGAGCGCGAGCGCGTCGAACTCGGCGCGCGCGATCACCTCGCCCCGCGCCAGGGTCGCGATCGGCTCTCTCGAGCGGTCCGGCTTCGCCGAGGGCGAGGGCGGCTCCGGGCGCGGCGCCGCCGCGCGAGAGGGCGGCGGCGCAACGCGGGCCGAGCCGGGCGTCGGCCCCGGCGCGCAGGCGGCCAGCACGCTCGCGGCCAGCGCGGTCGCTGCCGTCCGCCTCACAGCGACTCGAGGAACGCGACGAGCGCGCCTTTCTGATCGGCGTTCAGGTTCGCGACCGACCCCATCTTGCTGTGCGTGAACAGCGACTCGAGCGACGCGTAGCGACCATCATGAAAGTAGGGCGCCGTGGCCGCGACGAAGCGGAGCGAGGGCGTGTCGACCGCGTTGGTGCCCGGCTCGACCGCGTGCTGCCTGCGATCCGTGCCCCCCGCGTCTTCGTGACAGCTCGCGCACCCCTGAGCGAAGAACACCTCGCGGCCCAGCGCCGCCAGCGCCCCCGCTTCGCGCCGCGGCGGAGCCGGCAGCCGCTCGACGTAGCTCGCGAGAGCGCTCAGATCGCTGCTCGAGAGGCCGTTGCCACGAAGACGGCGCACCGTCTCGACGATGTATGCCTCGAGATCGCCCGAGCCTCGATCCCAACCGTAGGGCGCCGTCCCCACCAGGCGTCCGGCGAGCATGGGCGTCTGCCGTGGGCCTTCGGGCGTGGTCCACGTGAGACCGTCGTCCCCACCGTCGGGGTGGCAGCTCGCGCAAGCGAGGCCGTCGAAGCTGATGCCGCGGTCATCGGACGCGTAGAACAGCTCGCGACCGCGGCGGGTCGCGTGGCTCGCCCTGATCGGGAGCACCACGTCGTGATTCTCGCCGGTTCCGAGATCGACGAATCGCAGACGGCTCTCGTGCTCACCGAACACCACCATCGTGGCGCCGTCGCCGGTGACCGCGACCCCGGTGGGGCCGGAGGGCACCGCGATCCTGTCGATCACGGCCGCCATCGGATCGGCGGCGGCGAGATCGACGACGTGGACTTGATCGATCCCCATGCAAGCGACGAAGCCACGACCGCTCGCCTCGTCGACGGCGATGGCGCGCGGCAGGGCGCACTCGGCCGCCCGAAGATCCCACGTGGTGGCGAGCACGTGCGTCGAGAGCATCCGCTCACCGCGCGGATCGATCACGGCCGCGACCGGAGCGTGCTTGGCGACCCCATCGAGCGGGGGCGGGCCGTAGTACATGGACTGACCGCGCCGTTCGTCGCCGGGGTCGACGCTCACCATGGGGACCACGATGCGACGAGGGGGCACGGCCGAGCGCGCCCGCGCCGGCGAGGCCGAATGTGGCTCGCGCCCGGACGGTAGCGGCCCCGCCTCGGCCTCCGTCGTCGCGATCGTGACGCCGGCCAGCGCGTACGCGTGGCCGGCGGCT
>CALKVR010001251.1 GCA_938004815.1 uncultured Polyangiaceae bacterium
TGCGCTCGGGGTCAGGCGGTGCAGTTGGACGAGGGCTTCGCCCACCGCCTCGAGCGGCGCGAAGTGGATCGCGTCGGCGCCCAGCGCGCGCGCGAGCCGCGCGATGTCGACGAGGTGTCGATGGTTCGAGCGCGTGACGACGACGGTTACGCCGACGCGCAGCCTCTTCGCCGACGCGTTCCGGACCCCCTTCGCGGTCTGGGCGAAGCTCCCGGGCGTGCGCGTGTGGTAGTCGTGCATCGCGGCCGTCGAGCCGAGCAGCGAGACGTCGAGCGCGAGGCTCGGCGCGGCCGCCGCGAGCGACGCGACGTACGCGGGGTACGCGAGGCGGCGACCGTTCGTCTGCACCAGCGCGGCAGCGCCGCGGCCGGCGGCGTGACCGACCAGCTCGGGGAGCTCGTCGACGAGGGTCGGCTCGCCTCCGGTGAACGCGACGACGTCACCCGGCTCCGCGGCGTCGATCGCGCGCCGCGCCTCTTCGAGCGCGATCGACGGCGCGGTGCTGCGTGCGTCGCCTTGCGCGCAGATCGAGCAGCGGTTGTTGCACGAAAAGCCGAGGAACACCGACCGGCGCGTCACCTCGGCCCAAGGTAGCAGAGCCCTGCGGTCGAGCCGCGCAAAGCGCCTGCTGCTACGCTCGATGCGGTGGCGCTCCTCGACGTGGTCCTCGGCTACGACTGCAACCTCGGTTGCACGTATTGCACGATCACACCGTCGATGCGGCGTAGCTCGCTCGCCACGCCTCGCGTGCGGGCCGCGATCGATGCGGCCGCCGACGACGGCTACCGCGAGGTCGCCTTCACCGGAGGTGAGCCGACGATCTTCGACGAGCTCCCCAAGCTCGTGCGCCACGCCCGCGCGCGCGGCTACGAGCACGTCAAGGTGGCCTCGAACGGGCTTCGGTATGCCTACGAGCGGTACCTCGATCTGCTCGTCGCGAGCGGGGTCGATCGGTTTCACGTGTCCATGCACGCCTTCTCCGACGCCGCTTACGATCGGACGGTCCGCCGCGACGGCGCGGCCGCCGTCAGGCGACGCGCGATCGAGGCGCTCGTGGCGCGTGATCTCGACCCTGTCGCCGATCTGATCTTGAAAGAGGACACCTATCGCGACGTCGCGCCGTGGGTCGCTTCGCTTCACGCGCTCGGCGTCCGCCGGTTCGCGCTGTGGCTGCTCTCGCTGACCGACCAGGCCACGTCGCTGACGGGCGAGCTGCCGCGGATGACCGACGTCGCGCCGTACCTCGTCGAGGCCTTCGAGGGCGCGCGCCGCGGCGGCTACGAGGTGGTGTCGCTGCACGTGCCGCGCTGCCTCGTAGCAGGCTACGAGGATCACGTGCGACACCCCGGGGCGGATCGCGTGCGGGTCGTCACGCCCGACGAGACCTTCGAGCTCAAGGACTCGCGGCTGAGCGGCGGCTCCTTTCCTCCGGCCTGCACGAGCTGTCGTCACCGGCCGCGATGCGCGGGCCTCCGGGCCGACTACGCGGCGCTGCACGGCGTCGCCGAGGTGCGCCCCGCTTGACCACGATCGAGCCGCCGCGCGATTTCTGCATCCCCGAGCCGGGCTCGACGACGTTCGCCGGATGCTACCGGAGCGCGCTGCGCCGCCTCATCCTGGAGATATTGAACCTCGGGCCTGCCGCGGCGTCCGCCGCCGACCGCCGCGCCGAGCTCGGGCGGCTCGCCGCCCTGCTGCGGCGAGTCAAGTCGGACGCGCCGGGCGCGCTCGCGTCGCTCGCGGCCTCCCCCAACGTCGGCGTCTTCGTCCGCTGTCTACGCACCGCCCCGCCTGGTCCGCGCCGAGATGCGCTAGCGGGCGAGCTCGCGGCGACGCTGGCTTTCGAGCTCGCTTGCGCCGGGCTCTTGCGCGAGCCGTTCGTCTCGAGCGCGCCTCCGCGCGAGATCGTGGCCGTCGGTGCCCGCCGGTGCGCGACCGTCGAAGAGGGCGCGCGCCGCATCGAGGTGCTCCCCGGTGGCGAGATCCGCGGAGCCGATGTCACCACGCACGCTTTCACCCCGCTCGCCGGGGGCATCGCGCTCTCGACCGCCGACGCCAACCCTCTCCGAATGCTCGAAGCCCACCCCGACAAGCAGGGCAACGCCGTCGATCTGGGCGGCAAGACCGCGGCCGAGTGGGCCCAGGCGCTGGCCTCTGCTCTGGTCCTCATCGACGCCCACTTGCCCGCGTTTCGAGCCGAGATCGACCTCGTGCTGAAGCAGTTCGTCCCCGTCGGCTGGAGCGCCGAGACTCACCTCTCGGCCTCTTATCAAGAGGCGCTCGGCACCGTGTACTTGAGCCTGCACCCCAGCCGGCTCACCATGGCAGAGGCCATCGTGCACGAGGTCTCGCACAACAAGCTGAACGCGCTCCTCGAGATCGATCCGGTGATCGAGAACGACGCGTCGGAGCGTCACGCGTCCCCGGTCCGGCCCGACCCGCGCCCGATTCACGGGGTCCTCCTGGCCGTGCACGCATTCCTCCCGGTCGCGCGCCTGTACGAGCGAATGGCGACGACGGCGACGGGCGCCGAGCGGTCCGAGCTCGAGCGCCACCTCGAGCGTGTCCGGGCCGTCAACGCCGAGGGCGCCGCCGTGTTGCTCGCCCACGGGCGGCCGACGGCGGTCGGGCGCGGCCTCTTCGACGAGATCGAGCGCGAGGTGACGCGCTACGCGAGCTGAGCCATGGCGAACATCGGCTATCTCCAGGTCGTCCGCCATTGCAACCACTACTGTGGTTTCTGCTCCAATCCCTCCACACCATTCGAGCACACGCTCGAATCGATGCGGCTCCTCGTCGACGACCTCTGCGCGCGCGGCTACTTCGGCGTGGTCTTGACCGGGGGCGAGCCGTCGCTCCACCCCGAGCTGCCGGCCATCACGCGCTACGCAAAGGGGCGCGGCCTCCACGTGCGCATGATCACGAACGGTCACCGAATGGCCCAGCCCGAGTTTGCGCAGGCGGTCGCGGACGCAGGGCTCGATCTGGTGCACGTGTCGATCTACTCGGTGCGCCCCGAGGTCGAGCGGCGGCTTCGCGGGGCCGAGGGCACGCTCGGCCTCGCCCTGGCCGCGGTCGAGAACGCGCACCGGGCCGGGGTCGAGGTGAACGTCAACTGCGTCATCAATCGCCACAACGCCGATCATCTCGACGAGAACGTCGAGTACCTGATCGAGCACCACCCCTACGTCAGGCACTACGTGTGGAACAACCTCGACCCCTCGATGGGGCGGGCCGAGGTCAACCAGGCCGAGTTCGTCCCCACCCTGCGGAGCTTCGAGGCGTCGCTGCATCGCGCGCTCGGTCTGCTCTACCGCTCGGGCCGGACGTTTCGCGTCGAGCGTGTACCGCTCTGCTACATGACCGACTTCGCCTGGGCGAGCACCGAGACGCGCAAGATCGTGAAGGCCGAAGAGCGAGTCGTGCACTTCTTGGACGAGAAGCAGACGATCCGCCAGACCGACTGGGAGCATCAGTACGCCGAGGTCTGTTCGGTCTGCTCGCTCCGCCCGATCTGCGGCGGTCTCTTCGACCGGGGCGCGGCCTACGATCCGGCCGAGCTCGCGCCCGTCTTCGCCTCACCGGACCCGATCGTCCGCGCGATCCTCGGTGACGCCGACGATCGCCCGACCGCCGCCGCCGTGAGCGCTCCCGCCGTCGGCCTCGTCACCGCCGACAGCTTGCGCCGCCACGCCCGGCGCCGCGAGGTCGAGACCCGCCGCGCCGCGACGCTGGGGCTGGAGCCAGAGCGCAGCTCGAGAGGGCCGGGAGCGGATCCCGAGGGGATCGAGTAGACTCTCCGCCGATGCAGGGCGCCCGGCTCGAGCTCGTCCGCGAGCTCTATCCCCTCGATGCGGTCTACCTCGCGGCGTACACCTCGCTGGATCGCGCGTGGGTGTTCCTCGAGAGCTCGCCCGCCGGCGTCGTCGCCACCGTCCGCTCCAAGCGTGACGGGGTCTCGGACGATGCGGCGGCCGGGCAGCTCGGCAACGAAGCCCTCGCCCAGGCGTACCGGCTGCATCTGGCGCGCGGCGGCCGGCGGGTCATCGAGGCGATCGCGACGCGCGCCGTCGCGGGCGCGGCGGGGCCACCCGGGCTCGACGAGCTGCTCGACATGGAGATCGGCGAGGCGACCGCCTTCGACGATCCGCTGGGGATCGCGATGAGCTGGGAAGAGAAGTACGGCAAGAAGCCCGCGAAGAAGGGTGAGGAGGAGCCGTGATCGAGCTTCGGTTCGAAGAGACGCTCTACGACGGGTTCGCCATCGACGAGGCGGCCAAGACGTTCGAGCCGTTCGCGACGATCGACCGCGAGCGTGAGGGCGGCGCGTTCATCCTGCGCGTGACGCTCGCCGAGAGCGCCGCTGCCGACGGTCACGCCGAGGCCGACGTCGCCGCGGAGCTCGCGAACCACGCGCTCGGCAAGACGATCGAACGACGAGGAGCGGCGCCGTGACCGACACTTCACTCGCGCCGCGGGTGGCGTCCCGACCCGACGCCGACATCTTGCCCATTCGGTACCGTCGGGTAGGGGCCGACGTGCTCATCACCAGCCCGTTCGGTGACTGGGCGTTCGTGTCGCCGGCCGAGCTGGGCAGCCTGGCCAGGGGCGCGGTCGACGAGCCCCTCCGCGAGAAGCTGCGCGCGCGCGGCTTCGTCAAGAGCGCGCTCGACCCCGCCGCGCTCCGAGAGCGCGTCGCGCGCAAGAAGCGGTTCTTGTCGTACGGCCCGAACCTGCACATCGTCGTGGTGACGCTCCGTTGCAACGAGACGTGCGTCTATTGCCACGCCAGCCGCGCCGACATGACGGCGACCCACACCGATATGACGCCCGAGCTCGCCGAGAAGACGGTCGACTTCATCCTCCAGTCGACGTCACCCTCGGTCACCATCGAGTTCCAGGGCGGCGAGCCGCTCGTGAACTTTCCGGTGGTGAAGCACCTCATCGAGTATGCGCTCGAGCGCAACCGCGCATACGGCAAGGGCCTCGAGTTCACGATGGTGACGAACCTCGCCCTCATGGACGACGAGAAGCTCGCCTACCTGATCGACAAGAAGGTGCAGATCTGCACCAGCATCGACGGCCCCGAGCCCATCCACAACAAGCAGCGCATCCTGGCCGGCGGCAATGCCCACCGCGCGGCCTGCCAGTGGATCGAGAAGATCAACAAGGCCTACGAGGCCATGGGCCTCGACCCGACGCTCTACCACGTGGAGGCGCTCCTCACGACGACGCGCGAGGCGCTCCGGTACCCCAGAGAGATCGTCGATACGTACGTGTCGCTCGGTTGTCGCGCGATCTTCTTGAGACCGGTCGACCCGTTCGGCTTCGCCGACAAGACCCACAAGGCGATCGAGTACGACCGCGCGCAGTACCACGCGTTCTACCGAGCCGCCGTCGATCACATCATCGACCTCAACAAGAAGGGCACCCAGGTCCTCGAGCGCTACGCCGCCATCTTTCTCACGAAGATCCTCGCCGACGAGGAGCCGAACTTCCTCGATATCCGCAACCCCAGCGGCTCGGGGATCGGGGCGCTCGCGTACAACTACGATGGGCGCATCTTCACCAGCGACGAGGGGCGGATGATCCACGAGATGGGCGACAGCTGCTTCCAGATCGGTGACGTCCGCACCACCCGCTACCGCGACGCCATGCGCCACGAGACCGTGCGCGCGCTCGTGCTCGCGTCGCATCGTGAGTCGCAGCCCGACTGCGCGACATGCGCCTACGTGCCCTACTGCGGCGTGCAGCCCGAGCACAGCTACCTGTCGCAGGGCACGTTGTTCGGCCGCATGCGCGAGAGCAGCCTGTGCAACGTCCACAAGGGCATTCAGGACTACCTCTTCGAGCAGCTGCGCACCGGCGACAAGGAGACGCTCGAGATCCTCGAGCGCTGGACGACCGTCCGCGAGCGTTCGCACTTTCTTCAGGCGTCGGCTGCGTCGTAGGCCCTGCGATCAGCGCGGCGCGGCGCTCACTCCGGGGGCGCATCGGCCAAGAGGCGCGGGTCGACCTGCACGATCTGAACCGCTACCGTCGGCCGACCGTACCGCACGAACGGCGGATCGTCGGCGAGCGGGCCGATCGTGATGCTCGGGCCGAGCGGCGTCCCGATGGCTCGCTCGCGCGCGCATTCGGGGCGCTCGTCGGGCCAGGTCGGAGGTGGCTCATCGATCGCCGCGAACACCCGCCGAAAGCCGTCGCGGTCGAGCGCGGCAGGGCTTTCGATTCCGAGATCCTCGAGGAGGGAGCGGCCGTAGCAACGCACCCCCAAGACGACGACGTACGCCGTCTCGTGATCGGGGGCCTTGTCGGGGCGCGCGCGCCGAACGTCGAGCCCGGCCTCTGCGAGCGCGCGGACGGGTGGGTGGTACGAGGGCGCCGGCTCGCCCGCGCGCGTGTCGACGACGCGCACGCGCCGAGGCAGCTGGGGCGCGAGGGCGCGCACTGCGCGAAACTCGAGCCAATCGGCGCTCTGCCAGGTCAAGAGCGCGGCGCCCGGCGAGAGGAGCGGCGCCGCGATCAGCGCCGCGGAGAGGGCGGCGGTAGCGGCGGCTCGGGAGCGTTCACTTCGGAGCCGCCTCGCGATCCAATCGGCGCCGACCCCCGCGATCGTCACCCCGAGCAGCAGGGCGGGCGTGCGGAAGGCCAGCTCGACGCCCGGGACGGGCAAGCCGAACGGAAGGGTGATCGCGAACGCGAGGCCAAAGCCCGCGGCCAGCGTCCGCTCGCTCCGGCCCCCGCGCGCGAGGGTGACGAGGCCCGTCACCACCAGCGGCAGGTGAGCGGCCGCGAACCGCCGCACGTCGAGGAGCGGATGGTGCGCGAAGAGGCCGCCCGCCAGCTGCGGATCGCTCGCGAGGACCGGGATCGCTGCGACCGAGATGCGCTCGGACTCGTCGCCGAGCGTGCTGCCGATGCGGAGGGCGAGGGCGGCGGCGATGACGGCTACTCCGCCGAGAGCGCGCCGGTCGCCGCGCAGGCCCTCGCGTAGGCCGCCGCGCGCCCAGACCAGGGCGATCGAGATCGGGGCCCACAGATAGAACGTCTGCCGCGCGTGGATCATGAGCACGGTCGCGCCCACCCAGACCGCGAGCGCGGTCGTGCGACGGCTCGCGCCGTACACGTCCGCGAACAAGAGCGAGATCGCGCCGAAGAGCGCCGCCGTGACGTGCGCGTCCTCGGACCCTGCCACCCTCACGAGCGGCACGAAGGTCGCGCCGGCCGCTACGGCGGCGAGGCCGGCGCCGAGGCGCCCCGTGAGGCGCCACGAGAGCGCCCCCAGCGCGGTGATCGCGACCGCGAGCTGGCCGTGGTTGATGACCGCGATCGCCTCGAGCCGATGCCCGAACGGCGCGCTCAGAGCCCCGAGCAACAGGAAGCTGACGCGACCGTACGTGGCTCGGTGCGTCGGGTCGGCCGGGAAAGCGGCGATCGACTCGAGGAGCGCGTTGGCGTGGAAATTGGCGTGCAAAAAGGACGGAACTGTCAGCAGACTACCCGCCGCGAGCGAGAGCAGTGTTCCGGTCGCGAAGATGGCGACGGCACGCGCCTGCTCGCGCACGGCCCGGCTCGCCTCGCGGGCGAGGGCGACGAGCACGGCGAAGAAGACGCAGACGAGCGCGAAGGCGCCGAGCGTCATCTGCCGAAGAACCTCGCGAACGCGTCGCGTGCGGCCCCGAGATCGCCGCCGAAGACGAGGTCGGCCTCCTGGTAGGGGCTGATCGCGCAGCCGTCACCCGACGGGGGGCGACCCAGCGAGCGAAACGCGGCCGCGAAGCCCATCGTTCGGCCGTTGGGCCATGAACGCGCGCGCGACGTCAGGTGGCACGGGACGAGCGTGCCGTCGGGCATCACGGTGGCGAAATAGCGCCCTGCGTTGCAGCGCTCGCATCGACCGAAATGGGGCGCGCGCCCGAGGCGCTCGATGTAGGCGGACGACGCGCCGACCGGCAGGCCTCGTCGCTTCGACGACGCGAGCCGCTCGGCCACGTCGGCGAGGACGCGGGCGCCGAGCTCGGGCTGCAGGCCGCGGTCTCGTTCGAAGCACTCGAGGTAGGCGGGCTGAAAGTACGCGAAGCTGCCGAGCCGGCGCGAAACGTCCAGCACCTCGTCGACGACATGCAGGTTGTCGCGCGTCAGGACGGTGATGGTCGCCGTCTTGAGCCCTGCGGCGCGAGCTCTCTCGAGGACGCGGACGACGCGCTTGTAGGAGCCGGGCTGGCGGCGCGCGAGATCGTGCTCGCGTTCGGGGCCGTCGAGCGAGACGACGAGCACGTCCAGCACCCGCGCGAGGTCGTCGAGGTGGCGCTCGGCGAGCCAGGCGTTGGTGTTGAGCGAGGTCACGAGGCGTCGCCGCTTGGCGTGCGCGATGATCGACACCGCGTCTCGGCGCAGGAGTGCCTCGCCGCCGCTGAAGCTGGCGCGAGCGAGGCCGGCCTCGCACAGCTCGTCGATGGCGCTCGTGTACTCGCCCGTGCTCATCTCTTCGCCGGCAGCCGAGGGGACGTCGCAGTACGAGCACGCGAAATTGCACCGGTGGGTCAGGATGAACGTGATCGAGTACGGCAGGGGCCGGCCCTGCGCGCGGTGCGCGAGCAGCCGCAGCGTCCGTTTTCCGAGGAGCGTGGTCAGGGCCTCGCTCATGTCACCACCCAGGCCGACAGCACATAGGCGATGGCGCCCGCGAGCGCCGCGAGGTGCCGGTGGCGGCGGCGGCGCGGGGCGCCTGCCAGCACCGTGGATGTCGCGAGCACGATCCCGGCAGCGCACGCAGCGAGAACGGCGCCGTCAGCTACCCGGGTGAGGACGAGGGCCGTGACCGCGCCGGTCGCTCCGACGGCGATGCGGGTCCCGCGGTCGCCGAGCACGGCCGCGGTGGTGACGACGCGGGCGGCGAGGTCTTCTTCCAGGTCCTCGCGCTCGTGGAGGAGCTGGTTCTGGATCAAGAGGCCGGTGAAGAGCACCGGGAGAGCGGGCGCGATCGGCGCTGCGGCCGGCCCCAACCAAAACAAAGGGGTGAAGATCCCGGCGTTGAGCGCGGTGCCGACGAAGGGCACCGACTTGAGGCGGGGCGGGGCGCTGTAAGCGAAGGAGACGGCCAGGACGACGAGGGCCGCGGGCAACGCCGGCGTGCCGCTCCGGGCGATGGCGATCACGGCCGCCGCGGCCGCACACCCCGCCACGAGCGCGCGCACCGATGGCGGGGCACGTTTTCGCCCGGCGAGCGGGTTCTTGGCCGCCGACCGATCGAGAGAGGCGTCGGTGACTCCGTTCAGGCCGTACGCGAAAGCCAGCAGCGCGGCCGCGTGTGCCACCCCGAGGGCGGCCTCACGCGCGGTGGCGAGCGAGAGCGTGGCCGCGTCGAGGCCCCCCAGGGGAAGCAGCGCGAAGTACCACCAGGCCCCCGGCCGAAGGCAAGCCAGGGCGCTGATCTTCTCGGCGGGCGGGGGGGCCAAGGCCCGATGGTACCCCCGTTTCGGGCCCGGGCTTTCGCACTGAATCGACTCGAGGTAGGCTTGAGGGCGATGTCGAGTTCTTCTTCGAAGCTTCCTTCTTTGGGGAAGAGGCCGGGGGCCATGTTGAGCTCGGTCGAACGCGAGATGAGCGACAAGGCGTTGCGCGATGCAGACGAGGCGCCGCCGATGGCGCCGGGCGACGGCGGCGTGATCCCTGCGCAGCATTGCTCGCACGGGTCTCACGGCTCGCACGGGTCTCACGGCTCGCACGGGTCGCATGGGTCGCACGGCTCGCATGGGTCGCACGGCTCGCACGGCAGCTGGTAGCGTCCGGCTCGCGCGCGTGATCGCGCTGGCGTCGGTGCTGGGCTGCTCGTCATCCGGGCTCGAAGTCGCCGAAATCGTGCCTGCCCCCCGCGCCG
>CALKVR010001252.1 GCA_938004815.1 uncultured Polyangiaceae bacterium
AGCGCAACAGCAGGAGAGCTACGAGCGGCAGGCAGGCGAGCTGAAGCACCACGTCCGACAGCAGGCCACCTCTCGACCCGCCGCCGAGCAGCAACGACACCGCGTCGAACGACGCGCCCGCCGCCAGCGGCTCGGGGATGCTCAACATCAACTCCATCCCGCCGTCGCGCATCCTGCTCGACGGTAGCCCGCTCGGTGAGACGCCCAAGACGGGCGTCAAGGTCTCGCCGGGCAAGCACACCGTCACGTTCATCCACCCCGAGCACGGCAAGCAGTCGGTGGTGGTGAACGTCGGCCCCGGCGAGACCAAGGTCGCCTCTGCGCGGCTCAAGTCGGACTGAGCCGCGGTCGATCGCTCACGTGGCGGGGGTGTAGAAGGTCCCGCCGTCCGTCTCGCACTCGGTCTGGTCGACCGGGATCGCGAACGAGAAGACGGACGGCTCGGCGCAGTCGAACACGCACGCGGTGAGATCGTACTCGGGTCCGCAGGGGCCTTGGAGGTACTGACCGAAGAGCTCCTCGGCGCACGCCGTCTCGAAGGCCGCGTCGGGCCCGGAGACCTCGTAGCAAAAGTATCCGTTCACGCCGTCGCAGCGAAACGCGTCGGCGCAGTGGGGCGCTGCCCCCTGACCGCCGGAGCTCGACGACGCGCTCGTCGATGCCGAGGTCGAGCCCGACCCCGACGTCGATGTCGACGCGGAGGTCGAGGTCGAGCCCGAGCCCGATGCCGAGCTCGACGCCTTGCTGGAGCTGCTCGACGCGGTGCTCGAGCCGCCGCCCGAGCCGCCGTCGCCGGTCGCGTCATCACCACACCCGACCGTGAAAATGGCCGTGATCATCCCTACGACGAGCGTCGTCCTGGTCATGTCCCTTTCCTTCCGCGCCTCGTGGTGAGGCAGTTCGAAGAAGCGAGGGGCAATGCCCGCCCGTCCCTGATCCAGGCAGGGGATGTTCCGAACCGTATTGTTCGGCGATTCCGAACGCCAACGGAGCAGGGGCCCGCCGGCCCCTCAGGCCCCGACGAACCGGGCAGCGCGCTTCTCGACGAACGCCTGCATGCCTTCGCGCTGGTCGGCGGACCCGAAGAGGCCCGCGAACGCCTGCGCCTCGAGCTCGTTCGCGGCGGCGAGATCGGCCTCTTCTCCGCGGAGGAGCACGCGCTTGGCCGCCTCGACCGCGAGCGGACCGTTCTCGGCGATCTTCTTGGCGCACGCGATCGCCTTGGGCATCAGCTCGTCGGGCGGAAACACCGCGTTGACGAGGCCGAGCCGGAGCGCGACGTCGGCGCCGATCATGTCGCCGGTGTACGAGAGCTCACGGGCTTGCGCGATGCCCACGCGACGCGCGAGGCGCTGCGTGCCGCCGAAGCCGGGGATGACGCCGAGCTTCACCTCGGGCTGGCCGAACTTCGCCTTTTCGGACGCGTAGATGAAGTCGCAGGCCATCGCGAGCTCGCAGCCGCCGCCGAGCGCGAAGCCGTTGACGGCCGCGATGATCGGAAACGGAGCGTTCTCGATCGCGGCCCCGAGCGCGTGGCCCTTGCTCGCGAAGCGCCGGGCGTCGACCGGCGACATCGACGCCATGGCCGCGATGTCGGCGCCCGCGACGAAGGCCTTGCCCTCGCCGGTGAACACGGCTGCGCGCGGCGTGCTCGACGTCGACAGATCGTGGAACGCGTCGCCGAGCGCGACGAGCGTCGCCGGATCGAGCGCGTTCAGCTTCTCGGGCCGCCGGATGGTGACGATCGCGACGTCGCCATCGCGCTCCACCGTGACGCTCACGAGGTCACCTTCTGACCCTTGTCGTCGTACTGATAGAAGCCCCGCCCCGTCTTTTTGCCGAGCCAGCCGGCGGCGACGAGGTTTCGCAGGTTCGTGGGCGCGCGGTACTTGGGGTCGCCGATCTCGGTGAAGAGCACGTCGGCGATCGCGAGCACCGTATCGAGACCGATCAGATCCGCGAGCTCGAGCGGCCCCATCGGGTGGTTCAGGCCGAGCTTGCAGCCGGTGTCGATGTCGGCGGCGCTGCCCACGCCCTCTTGCAGCGTGAAGCACGCCTCGCAGAGGAGCGGGATGAGCACGCGGTTCACCAGGAAGCCGGGGGCGTCGTTCGACGTGATCACGGTCTTGCCCATCTTCTCGGCGAGCGCGCGGGTGGCCGCGTAGGTCTCGGGCGAGGTCTGGGTGCCCTTCACGATCTCGACGAGCTTCATGAGCGGGACCGGGTTCATGAAATGCATGCCGATCACCTGCGCGGGGCGCGACGTCTTGGCCGCGAGCTTCGTGATCGAGATGCTCGAGGTGTTCGACGCGAGGATGGCGTGCTTGGGGAGGGCGGCGTCGAGCGATTGGAAGATGGCCACCTTGGTCTCGAAGCGCTCGGTGGCCGCTTCGACGGCGAGATCGCACGCACCCACACCGTCCCCGGCCTCCGAGGGCTCGATACGGCCGAGGAGGGCCTCGCGGTCGGCGGCGGCCATCTTTCCCTTCTCGACCTGCTTTTGCAGGATCGACGCGACCGAGTCCTTGCCCTTCTGGGCCAGGGCCTTGGTGCTGTCCGAAAGCAGGACGGTGATGCCGGCGCCGGCCGCGACCTGCGCGATGCCACGGCCCATCTGGCCGGCTCCCACCACGACCATGCGGGCGATGTTCTGGGTGCTCATGGGTCGCCCTTACCTCCGCCGCCCCCGGAAGGCGACGCGATCGAGGCCTTTCCGAGGGGGCTCAAAGAAGCTCAGTCCAGGCCTTGAAACGGCGCGCCGGAGGGGCGTACATTCCGAAGCCCCCCGGCCCGCGCTTTTTCAGTGGTTCTGAGCGGATCTGCCGGTAACCCGAGGGCCCGTGCCCCGAGCAGTCGAAGTTCCGATTCGAAGCGAGACAGCCCACCTGGGGTGACGATGAGCGTTGACACGATTCGCGTCGTTCTTGGCCGTTTGCAGGACGACCCCGACAGCGAGACTGCCTGGGAAGAGCTTTCAGAGATCGTGACGGCGCCTGGCAAGCACCCCGACGCGGAGGCCGTGCGCCTCCTCGAGCAGGCCCGGTCGCGCCACGAGCGCCGACGAGAGTGGGCCAGCGTGGCGCGCCTCCTCGAGATCGAGATCGCCCTCGCCTCGGGCCAGCCCGAAGAGGCGGCGATGCAGGCCGAGCTCGCCCGCATCTACGACGAAGAGCTGCTCGCCCCGACCAAGGCCCGCTCCGCCTACGACCGCCTCCTCGAGCTCGAGACGCCCGAGACGATGATGGAAAAGGCGTCGACGTACCTCGAGTCGCACGAGGGGTTCAGCGCCAAGTGGCGCGATCTCTACGACCGGTACCTCTCCGAGGCCGAGCAGGCCGGCGACGACGGCCTGCGGGCGGGGCTGCTCTTGAGCGCCGCCGATATCGCCCACCGTTACGGCGCCGACGCGATCGAGCGGGCGAAGCTGGCCGAGCTCGTCGAGAGCGTCACGTCGCTCGAGCCGCGCACCAAGCGGCTCGCCCCCGTCGCCGAGGCCGTCCTGCGTGACGCACCCGAGCAAGTAGCGACCGCCCTCGAGGCCGTGCTCGCGCGCGGGGGCTCGAAGGACGAGCGCGTCGCGGCCGGGCTCAAGGCGGGGCGCATCCGCGCGCGCCGCTTGAAAGACCAGGCGCGCGCCATCGCCGACTACGAGCAGGTGCTCGATCTCGCCCCCGGGCAGCCCGACGCGCTGAACTACCTGGCCGAGGCCTACACCGAGTCCGAGCAGTGGGACCACCTCGTCGCGCTCTACGAGGATCAGCTGAAGGGCGGGGCCGTGCGCGGCGAGGCCGAGCTCGGCATCATCCTCCAGATCGCGATGGTGCACTGGCGCATGAGAAAGGCGCCCGAGGCGGCCGAGCCGTACTTCGAGCGCGTGCGGCGCTTCGAGCCCGCGCACGCGGGCATGCTCGATTTCTTTCGCGAGCTCTGCGAACAAAAGGGCGACAAATCCAAGCTCGTCAGCGTCCTCACCGACGCCCAGCGAGCCACCCAGGACGCCGGCCAGAAAAAGGAGCTCGCGGCCGAGATCGCGCGCGCGGCCGAGGCTCAAGACAACGCACAAAAGGCGATCGAGCAGTACAAGTCGCTCCTTCGCGCCGACCCCAACGACGCCTCCGCGCAGACCGCGCTCAAGCGCCTCTACGCGCAGACCGACAACCACAGCGCGCTCGTCGATCTGCTCAAGCACGAGGCCGAGCGCGTCCCCGCCGACGCGCCCGAGCAAAAGGCGGAGGTGCTCCGCCAGGTCGCGGGCATCTACCGCGACAAGCTCAAGAACGAGCAGGCCCTGGTGCAGATCTTGTCGCAGATCGTCCAGGTCGCCCCCGACGACGAGGAGAGCCTCCGCGAGCTCGTCAAGATCTACGGAAACCTGGGGCGGTTCCGCGATCTCTTGGCGTGCCAGCAAAAGCTCGCCGAGATCACCAAGGACGAGGACGAGCGCGCCGAGCTCTACCGCGCGGTCGCGCGCCGCTGGGCCGAGCAGTTCTCGAACGTGCAGAACGCGATCGCCTCCTACGAGGGGCTGATCGCGGTGCGCCCGCGCGACGAAGAAGCGCGCAGCAAGCTGAAAGAGCTCTACACCAAGCGCCGCGCCTGGGGGCCGCTCTACTCGCTCTACGAGGCGTCGCTCGCCGACGCCGAGGGCGCCGACAAGATGGAGCTGCTCTCGGAGATGGCCAAGCTCGCCGCCGAGCGCCTCGATCGGGGCGCCGACGCGATCCGCCTGCAGAAGCAGATCCTCGATATCGACCCGTCGGCGGTGCAGGTCTACGACGCGCTCGAGAAGCAAGCCGAGCGCGAGAAAGACTTCGCCACGCTGGCCGAGGTGCTCGAGCGGCGGGTCGACGCCGTCTCCGACGCACCGACCAAGCTCGCCATCTTGCAGAAGCTCGGCGCGGTGTACGCCGATCGGCTCAAGGACAACGCGGGCGCGACCAAGACGTGGCGTCGTGTGCTCGAGCTCTCGCCGGGGCAGGCCAAGGCGCTGCGCGTGCTGCGCGAGACCTACCTCGCGGCCGAAGACTACGACGCCCTCGAGCAGCTCTACGCGAGCCAGAACGACTGGGAGGGGCTGGCCGAGTTCCTCTCCACCTCGGCCGACAAGTCACACGACCGCGACCAGAAGGTGAGCCTGTCGTTCCGCGCGGCGCATGTCTACGAAGACAAGCTCGGCGCGCCCGAGCGAGCGACGCGCTCCTACGAGCGCGTCCTCAGCGTCGACGTCGGCAACGCGCGCGCCGCCAAGGCGCTCGTCCCCATCTACGAGCGCGAAGAGCGCTGGGCCCGCCTCCCCGCGCTGTACGAGGTGCTCCTCAGCGTCTCGGACGATGACGCCGATCGCGTGGCCATCCTGCGCAAGCTCGCGGCCGTGACGAGCGGGCCGCTGCCCGACCGGAACGCGGCGCTCGGCTATGCGCGGCGCGCGTACGATCTCGTCCCCGACGAAGAGAACCTCGAGCTGCTCGAGGCCGCCTCCCGCTCGGCCTCGTCGTGGGCGCCTTTCGTCGAGGCCATCGAGGCCAGGCTCGCCGGCGCGAAGTCGGGCAAGAAGAAGAAGAGCAACCTCGAGCCGAAGCTCGAGCGCAGCCTGCGGCTCAAGCTCGCCAACGCGTACGCGCGCGAGCTCGGCAAGATCGACGAGGCCGTCACCGCGTACCGCGTCCTCGTCGAGGCCGACCCGTCCGACGCCGAGACGCTCCGCGAGTTCGACGCTCTCTTGCGCGCCTCCGAGCGCAAGGACGACCTGCGCTGGCTCTTCGAGCGCCGCGTCGAGACGGCCGCCGAGGGCGACCGAGCCAAGATCTACGAGGAGTGGGCGACGCTCGAAGAAGACGTGTTCGCCAACGCGGACGAGGCGATCAAGCTCTACAAGAAGGCGTCGGAGCTCGCGCCCGACCGCGGCGACACGTTGAAGTCGCTCGCCCGTCTGCTGCTGCAGGCAGGGAACCACGCGGCCGCGGTCGAGGTGCTGCTCCAGCACCGTGACCTGTCGAGCGGCGCCGATCGCGCCCAGCGTGAGGTCGAGCTCGCGTTCGAGTATGCCGACCACCTGGGTCAGCCCGAGCTCGCGCTCGAGGCGAGCCTGCGTGCGCTCGAGCTCCGGCCCCGCGATCCCGACGCGATCGCGATCCTCGCGCGCCTCGTCGACAGCCCCGACACGCGGTTCCGCGCCGCCAAAGAGCTCGCGACCGCGTACGCCGACCTGGGCGACGCGCGGCGCGAGTCGCAGATGGTGCGGGTCGTGCTCGAGGGCGAAGAGGACGACGACGTCCGCCTCGAGCTCCACAAGATCCTCGCGGATGTCGAAGAAAAGAAGCTGGGCGCGCCCGGCGCGGCGTTCGACGTCGTCCTGCGCGCGCTGAACGAGAGCGCCGGCGATCTCGCGCTCTGGGACCGTGCCGTCGAGCTGGCCGCGAAGTCCGGGCGCCCGACCGATCTCGCCGAGGCGTACCGCGCCCACGTCGTCACCGCCGACCCCGACGATCGGCGCCTCGCACGCGAGGTCGAGCTCGAGCTCTGTGATCGCGCCGCCACGCTGCACGACGAGCAGCTCGGCGACTCCGATGGTGCGCTCCCGTACCTCAAGCGCATCCTGGCGATGACCCCGTCCGATCAGAAGGCCTTCAACCGTCTCAAGCAGATCCTCACGCACGCCGAGCGTTGGGGAGAGATCGAGGACCTGTTCGACCAGGCCGCCCAGGCCGCCGAGGACCCGGCGCAAAAGATCGCGCTCCTCTCCGAGGTCGCGATGCTGGCCGAAGAGGTCATCCAGCTGCCGCAAAAGGCGATCACGTACCACGAGCGGATCCTCGAGCTCGACCCGCACGTCGCGTCGTCGCTCGACACGCTTGAGAAGCTGTACGAGGACGAGGAGCGGTTCGGCGATCTGGCCCAGCTCCTCGAGCGACGCCTGGCGATGATCGCCGAGACGAGCGCCGAGGGCGCCGACGGCGACGAGGCCGTCGACATCCGTCTCTACCTCGGGCGCCTCTACCTCGAGCAGCTCTTGGTGCCCGACCGCGCACTCGCGCACGTGGAGGTGATCCTCACGGGTCGCCACGAGGACGCCGACGCGCGCGAGCTCGCCGAGCGTCTCCTCGAGATCGGCAGCTTGCGGCTGCGAACCGCGCAGCTGCTCGAGGCGGTATACGAGTCGCGCAGCGAGCACCGCAGCCTCGTCCGTATGCTCGAGATCCGTCTCGAGGCCGCGACCGCCGCCGACGACCGCGCCGAGCTCCTGCGGCGCATCGGCGAGCTCCGTGACGAACGCTTGCATGACGACGCGGGCGCGTTCGCCGCCCTGAGCGAGCTCGTGCCCCTCGTCCCCGATGACGAGGGTGTCCGCGAGCGCTTCGTCGAGATCGGGCGCCGCCTGGGCGAGCACGAGAAGGTCACCGACGTCCTGACGGCGGGCGCAGAAAAGGCCGATCTCAAGTCGGTCAAGGCCGAGCTGTATACGCAGGTCGCCTCCGTCTTCGAGAACGCCCTCGGCGCCCCCGCGCGCGCCGAAGACGTGTACCGGAAGATCCTCACCATCGACCCCGACGACGCGGCGATCGTCGTGCCCGCGGCGCGCGCCCTGGCGCGGCTGCAGGCCGAGGGCGGGCGTCACGAGGCGCTGGCCCAGTCGCTCGAGGTCGAGGTCAAGCTCGAGGACTCGGCCGACACGCGCAAGGAGATCTACGAGCGCCTCGGCGATCTCTACGAGACCGTCCTCGCCAGCCGCCCCAAGGCGATCGACGCCTGGCGCCGGCGCCTCGCCGACGACGACACCGACGAGAAGGCGCTCGTCGCCCTCGAGCGCCTCTACGAGCAAGAGGAGCGGTACCGCGATCTGGTCGATGTCCTGCGCCGCCGTGAAGAGACGGCCGAGAGCGGCGACGAACGGAAACGCGCGATGTCCAAGTCGGCCGAGATCCTGGCGGGCCCGCTCGACGACGTGCCCCAAGCCACGCTCGCGTACCGCGCGGTGCTCGACGCGTTCGGCGCCGACCGTGCAGCCCACGCGGCCCTGGCGAAGCTCTACGAGAAGGCGGACCGCCACCAGGACCTGGCCGAGATCATCGAGATCGACCTCGGCGTCGCCGACGAGCCCGCCGAGCGCGTTCGCCTCTACGACAAGCTGGGCGACGTCCGGCGCTTGCACCTCGGCGAGCTCGAGGCCGCCATCGACGCCTACCGGCTCGGCGGCGCGCGCCGCGCTAGAGACGATGCTCGAGGGTGAGGCCAAGAGCGGCGCGGCCGAGCTCCTCCACCCGCTCTACGAGGTCGACGGTGACGCCAAGCGGCTCCTGCGCGTCCTCGAGATCGAGGCCGAGGTCGCGGACAGCCCGGGCGAGCGTATCGAGAAGCTCGAGAAGGCCCGCGCCACCGCCGAGGATGCGCTCTCGGACACGCAGGCCGCCTACGCCTACGCGCGGCGCGCGCTGAAAGAGGCCGCGAGCGACGAGTCGATCGGCCGTCAGATGGAGACGCTCGAGCGGCTGACCGCCGCGACCGGTCGCTTCGCCGACACCTCGGAGCTCTACCGCGAGGTTGCGCCCGATGTGCTGGACGGTGAGGTCCAGCTCGCGATGCTGCTCCGGGTGGGCGATATCGCCAAGACCCGCCTCGAGAAGCCCGAGCTCGCCATCGAGTACTACAAGAAGGCGCTCGAGGCGCGGCCCGACGAGCGGCGCGCGATGCTCGCGCTCGAGGAGCTCTACCAGACCGGCGAAGACCCGCAGGAGCTGCTCGAGGTGCTCCGCAAACGCGCCGAGTTCGCCGAGGGCGACGACGAGCGCAAGGAGCTGCTCTTCCGCGAGGCCGATCTGCTCCGCGATCGGCTCGAGGACAAGGGGGGCGCCATCTCGGTGCTCGAGTCCGTCCTCGAGGTCGACGTCGATCCGCGCGCGACCAGCCAGCTCGAGGCGCTCTACACGAGCGAGGGCCGTTTCCTCGACCTGGTCTCGCTCTACGAGCGCATGCTCGAGAGCTCGAAGGTGCACGGCGCCGACGCGGCCGCGCTGCGGGTGAAGATCGCCAAGACCGCCCGCGGCAAGCTCGATGACGCGCCGCGCGCGTTCGACGAGCTGGTCGAGGCGCTGGACGCCGACCCGGGGCACGCGGCGGCCGTCGCCGAGCTCGAGGCCATCCTCGCGCAGCCCGTGCCCGAAGCCGACACGGAGGCCGGCGCGGCGCTCGAGGAGCGTGCCCGCGCGGCCGAGATGCTCGAGCCGATCTACCTCAAGCAGGCCGACTGGGAGAAGGTGCGGGCGACCCTCGAGGCGCGGCTCGACGCAAGCCAAGACCCGGACGAGCGGCGCGACATCCTGAAGCGCCTCTCGACCCTGCACGAGGACCAGCTCGGTGACTACACCGCGGCTCTCGGCGCGACCGCGCGCCTCTTGCACGAAGAGGTCTCGGACCGCACCACCTGGAGCGAGCTCGAACGGCTCGCGCGCGTAGCGTCGGCGGAGCGTCGCCTGGCCGATATCTACGCCGCCGAGCTCGCCAAGATCGACTCCGACGATCCGGACACCGCCGAGCTCTGCAAGCGGACGGGCGAGATCTACGCCGACCTGGGCGACTCCAAGGCCGCGCTCACGTGGTACCGGCGCGCGCACGCGTTCTCTCCGGACAGCGACGATCTGTTCGAGGCCATCGACGCCCTGCTCGTCAAAGAGTCGCTGCACCAGGAGCGCGTCGACTTGATGCGAGCAGCGCTCGACTACCGCGACGGCGACCGCCGGGTCGGCCTGCTTCACACCGTCGCCGACATCGAAGAGACGAAGCTCGAGCGTCCCGAGGACGCCATCGAGACGTTCCGCGCCGCCCTCGAGGTCGACGAGCGCGATCAGGTATCGCAAGACCGGCTGACCGCCCTCTACAAGCGGCTCGGGAAGCACCGCGACCTCGCCGATCTGTACGAGCGGCGCGCCGAGGGCTCGGAGTCTGCCGAGGCCGCCGCTCCGTATCGGCTGGCTCTCTCGCGCGTCCGGCGCGAGCACCTCGGCGATACCTCCGGCGCGATCGATCAACTGCAGGCGATCGTCGACGACGTCCCCTGGCACAAGGACGCGATCGCCGACCTCGAGCAGCTCTCGCACGAAGAGGAGCACAAGGCGCGGGTGCTCGACATCCTGCGCCCGCTCTACCAGCGCGCCGACAACTGGCAAGACCTGGTCAAGATCAACGAAGAGAGCCTGGCGCTCGCCGAGGACCGCAGCGAAAAGGCGGCGATTTTGCGCGAGAACGCGAGCCTGCTCGAGCAGCGCGGCGGCGACAAAGAGGGCGCCCTCGCCGCGCTCCTCCGCGCGCTCGACATCGACCCCGACGACGGAGACGTGCGCACGTCGCTCGAGCGGCTGGCCCGCGATCTCGACGCGTGGGGTGACGTCGCGGGCGCGCTCGAGCGGGCGCTCGACCACGTCGAGGACGACATCACCAAGCGCGACCTGCTCACGATGTTGGCGCGCGTCTACGACGAAGAGGTCGACGACCCTCGCCGCGCGCTCGCCACGTTCGAGCGCTTGTCGCTCGCGTCGCCGGGCGAAGCAGAGCCTCTCCAGGCGATCGACGAGCTGGCAGTGCTGCTCGGTGACTGGGGTCGCGTCGCCACCGTCATCGAGAAAAAGTCGGAGGACGCGTCGGACGCGGAGGCGGCCGATCTGTTGCGGCGGCTCGCGCGCACCCGCTCCGAGATGCTCGACGACGAGCAGGGCGCGATCCAAGCCTACGAGAAGGCGCTGGAGCTCGAGCCGGACAGCGCCCCCACCATCGACAGCCTGATCGCCCTCTACGAGTCGCGCGGCGCGGCCGAGCGTTTGGTCGAGCTCTACGGTCAGCGCGTCGAGTCCATCGCAGGCGGCAGCGGCCCCGACGAGGCTCTCCTGCGCTACGAGCTGAACGTCAAGGCGGCCGCGCTCCACGAGGGCCCGCTCACGAATCGTCGAGAGGCGATCTCCGCTCTCGGGGCCGCGCTCGAAGCGCGTCCGGGCGATGCGGCCGTGCTCAAGCACCTCGAGCGCCTCTACCGGGCCGAGGAGATGTGGGAAGAGTTGCTCGACAACCTGAAAGACCAGGCGGGGCGAGCCGAGGCCGTTCGCGATCGCGCCGATCTGCGCGTCTCGATCGGCGATATCTACAAAGACAAGCTCTCGAGCCCGATCGACGCGCTCGAGCAGTACCGCCTCGTCCTCGACGAGGCAGCCGATCACCCCGCCGCTACGGCCGCGGTGATGTCGATCGCCGAGTCGTCCGCCGATCTCCGCCTCGACGCGACCGAGGTTCTGCTGCCGGTGCTGAAAGCGGCGGAGCGTCACGACGACCAGGTCAAGGTCCTCGAGCTGAAGCTCAAGGCTCAAACCGAGCCCGACGAGCGCGCCGCGACGCTCCGCGAGATCGCCGACGTGCTCGACCAGCGCCTCGGCCGTCCCGCCGATGCAGAGGCGGCGCTCCTGAGAGCGCTCGCGGAGACGCCAGAGGAGTCGTCGCTCCACGACGAGATCGTTCGCCTCGCCCACGTGGCGCCGAGCGGTGACGGCTTCGCCCGATACGCCGACGCGCTGGGCGAGCGCGCCGCGGACGCAGGTGATGCGGCGGTCGGCCGCGGGCTGTGGATGCGCCTCGGCCGCGTGTCCGAAGAGAACCTCAAGGCCGACCAGCGCGCCGCCGACGCCTACGCCAAGGCCCTCGAGGGCGCCGAGGGCGACGAGAACGAGGGGGCGATCCTCTCGTCGCTCGATCGGCTCTACGATCGCCTCGGCGACTCGAAGTCGCTGGCCGATGTCCTCGAGCGGCGCGTCGCGGTCGAGCCCGAGAGCGCGCAAGCCGAGCTCTACACGCGCCTCGCCAAGCTCCAGGTCGGCGCGTTCCGCGATCCCAACGCCGCCCTCGGCTCGCTCCGCAGCGCGATCGAGCGCGACCCTGCGCACGCCGGCGCCACCGCCGAGCTCGAGAAGCTCACCGAGGACCGAACGCTCTTCGAAGAGGTGGCCGAGACCCTCGAGTCGGTCTACCGACAGAGCCGCGACAACAAGGCGCTCGCGTCGCTGTTCGGCAAGCGCATCGGCTTCGCGGCCAGCCCGTCCGACCGGCTGCGCATGCGGCTCGACCTCGCGCGCGTCCTCGAGGACCAAGCCGGCGACGCGAAGGCCGCGCTCGACGCGTTGCTCGCCGCGCTCGACGACGACCCCGCCGACTCGGACGTCCTCGCCGAGATCGAGCGCGTGGCTGCGATCGTGAGCGGGTTCGGCGAGGCCGCGACCGCGCTCGAGGCGGCCACCGAGAAGGCCGGCGACCTGCCCCCCGAGACCGCGAGCGATCTCTGGATCCGCGCCGCGATGTGGCGCAAAGACAAGCTCGGCGACTCCGAAGTCGCAGAGAAGGACTTCGAGAAGGCGCTCCGGCACGATCCGCAGAACGAGGTCATCCTCCGCTCGATCGAGGAGATCCAGCGCGCGGCGGGGCGAGAGCGCGATCTCGTCGGCACGTTGCGCCGGCTCGCGAAGATCGACGGCATCACGGGGGCCGCCGAGCTCCGCCGCGAGGCGTTCACGATCGCCGAGCAGCGCGCCGACGACGCCGCGCTGGCCGAGGAGATTCTGCGCGAGATGGTGACGGCCGACGAGGCCGACGCCTGGGCGCTCGCCGAGCTCACCCGGCTGCGCAAGAAGGCGGGCGACGCGCAAGAGACGTACAAGCTCCTCGTTCGTCGCACCGAGCTGGCGGCCGACGGAGAGTCGATCCGCACGCTGCGCCACGAGGCCGCGCTGGTTGCGCAGAACGACCTCGGCGACGCAGCGTCTGCGATCGATCTCTACGAGCAGATCTTCGAGGATCACCCGACCGACGAGACGGCGCAGGCGGCCCTGCGCGCGCTGTACGAGAAGACCGGCAAGAAGAAGGAGCTCCTCAAGCTGCTCGGGCGCTTGGTCGATGTCGCCGACGAGCCCTCCAAGCGCTCGGCGCTACGGCTCGAGGCCGCGCGCGTCTCCGACGAGCTCGAGGCACCTAGTGACGCGATCGAACAGCTCGTCGCCGTGCTCGATGACGAGCCGGCGCATCGCGACGCGGCCCTCATGCTCTCGCGTCTGTACGAGAAATCGGGCCGTGACGACGAGCTCGCCGAGCTGCTCGAGAAGCAGATCGGTCTGGCCGAACACCGGAGCGATCTGGAGTCCGAGCTCTCGTACCGCGTGCGCCTCGGCGAGGTCCAGGAGGGGCGCCTCGGCGATCTCGACAAGGCGGCGGCGACCTACACCGCCGTCCTCGGTCGCGACGAGAAGCACGTCGGGGCGCTCGTAGCGCTCGGCCGCATCCAGGAGAAGCGCGGCGACAAGGCCGCGTCGGCCAAGTACACCGAGCGCCTCCTCGAGCTGCAGCAGGGCGACGAGGCGGTCGCGACCGCCAAGCACCTGGCGACGCTCTACGAGGGCCTCGCCGACGTCGCGGGTCGTCGCCGTTCGCTCGAGCGCGCGCTCGCCGAGCGGGATCGCGACGAAGATGTCCGGGCGATGCTCCGCACCCTGTACGAGCACGAGAAGGACTGGGACAAGCTCGCCGAGCTGCATATCGGCGACGCCAAAGCAGCGACCGAGGACGCCGATCGCGTTCGGCTGCTGCGCGCCGCCGCCGACATCTACCGCGGCAAGCTCTCGAACGCGGCGACGGCGGCCGATCTGCTCCAGCAGGCGGCCGAGGTCGCTCCGTCGGACCGAGAGCTCTTGCTGTCGCTCTGCGACGCGTACAGCGAGTCGGGGCGCGGCAAGCAGGCGGCCGCCGTCCTTCAAAAGATCGTCGACTCGTACGGTGGCCGACGCTCGAAAGAGGTCGCGGTCATCCACCACCGTTTGGCGCGGGCGTACCTCGCCGACGGCGATCGTCAGAAGGCGCTCGCGGAGCTCGACACCGCGTTCAAGATCGACCCGGGCTCGATCTCGGTCCTGCGCGATCTCGGCGTGCTCGCGCTCGAGCTCGCCGACGCCGACCCCGAGCAAAAGGACGCCTACGTCGACCGCGCCGGCAAGACGTTCAAGGCGCTGCTTCTCCAGCGTCTCGACGACGGGGCGCCCATCACCAAGGCCGAGGTCTTCTACTACCTGGGTGACGTGAGCCACCGACAGGGCGACGACAAAAAGGCCGTCCAGATGCTCGAGCGCGCCCTCGACAACGACAAGGGCTTCGAGCGCGCCAAGGAGCTGCTCGCCAAGCTGAAGCAATGAGCCGAGACCAGCGGCGTCGGGGTGCTCGATGACGATTCCCCCGCCCGTTCACCCCCCCGGCCCCCCTCGCGG
>CALKVR010001253.1 GCA_938004815.1 uncultured Polyangiaceae bacterium
GGTGAAGCCGATCGGCTCGAGCTCGAGCGTGGCGTGGGCGTCCGCGGCGTGTACGTGATGACGCCCGAGACGATCGCGCTCGAGGCGGTCGCGGCCGACGAGCTCGACGCGGCGCGCCTGGGCTGGCACATCGGCGCCTCGTCGCGCCTCGTCTCGGCCCCGCTCGTCGTGGGCGGCCTCGAGATCGATCTCCACATCGCGCGTGGGGCCGTGCTCCACGGGCGAGAGCGGGTCGCGGGGCGGATCGCGGCCCGTGAGGTCGGGGCGAGAGCCGTCGGCCTCGACATCGGCGGCATTCACCTCGCGGCTGCCGTTCTCGAGGCAGCGAGCGTCGCCTACCGGACCGGGCACGGCGCGCAGACCGAGGTGAGGCTCGACCGGCTCGCGCTGCAGGCGCTCGCGGTGGCGCTCGCAAGTGGGCCGATCGAGATCGAGTCGGTCGAGGGCCGAGGTGGGGCGCTGCGCTTCGGCGGTGGCACGCTCGAAGTGGCGCTCGCGACGCTCGAGCTGCGTGGCGCGCGGGCGAAGCTGGGCGATCTCGAGATCGCCTTCGGCGCGGCGACCGCATCCGACGTGCGGCTCTCTCGATCCGCAGAGGGCTGGGCGTTCGCTTGCGGCTCGCTGTCGCTTCGTGAAGCCCAGCTCCGCCGGCGCACGCTCCGGGTCGCGATCGATCGCGCCGAGCTTGCGGGCGGTCTCGCGTACGACCACGGCAACGTCACCATCGGCGCCGCGACCATCGACGAGATCGAGACCGACGCGCCGCTCGAGGCCGCGGCGCCGCCGGCGAGCGGCGACGTTGCCCGACGGAGCGCGCCGCTCGATCTGCGCGTGCTCGACGCGATCTCCGGGCGAGTGCACGTGGACGTGAACGTCGACGTCAAGCTGCCCGTCATCCAGCGCCGCGTCGCGACCCACAAGCTGCGGGTGCCGATCCACGAAGGGACGATCGACTTTCACGAGCTCGAGCGCGATCTCTCGTTCCTGGAGGACGCCGTCCTCGACTTCAAGCTCAAGGGCGATCGGCTGGTGTTCCAGAAAGACATCCCGCTCATCCCGTTCGACGAAGAGACGATCGTCTACTGGCCGCTCGACGACGACGAGATCGGGCTCGCCAAGCGAAACCTGGTGCGGCTGCGCCGCCTCGTCGACGTGAAGCAGCCCGAGCGAAAAAAGAAGCCCAGCGCCAAGGACGAGTCGAGCGTCGAGCTCGTGCAGCTCGATCTCGATCCGATCGACGCCGTTCTGCGCGTCGACGGCCCCGCCGAGATCGTGCACGGCGGCGTCGTCGTGCGGCTCGGCGCCGAGGGCAAAGCGGGCCTCGCCGAGCTTCGCGTCACGGGCGCGGTACGCCATCGGCCCGGCAAGCCGCCGCAGCCGGGTGAGGTTCGGGTCGACGCGCGCGAGCTCTGCGTCGGGCTGAGGGGCATCCCCGCCGGCGAGCGCACGCTGTCGGCCGAGATCATCGAGGTCGGCGCCGTCGCGGACGGGCAGGTCAGCTTCGAGGGCGTGCGGCCGATCGCGTTGCGCGCCCGCGTGCGCGGCCTCGCAACGCGCAACCTGCGCGTGGCTTACAGGGGCTCGAAGGGCTGAATCACCGCACCTTTTCGACGAGATCCTCGGCGCACCTGGTGCGTCGAAGGGTGCGACTCGAATGAAAAGGAGCCCTACCGTGAACCGTCTCTCGTCTCTCGCCAAGATCCTCGCGCTCGTCGTCCCCGTCCTCGTCGGTTGCTCGCAGACCGACGGTCAGGGCGGCGCGTATCCGTCGCTCGCCGTCATCGACCCCATCGCCGACCCGGACCAGCGGGCAGACGCCCCTCTCGAGACGCCGCGTGATGCGCTCGAGCGCGACCTGCGCGCCGCGCGCGCCAAGCAGATCGCGCGGCTCGAGACGTACGCCGCGGCCGGGCAGTTCGCGATGAACACCGACGCCGACGGGCTGCGGTTCGTGTGGCGCGACACCGCCGGTCGCCTCTGCGCGATGGCCGATCTCGTGAGCGCGTCCGGCCGCAAAGATCTCGTCGATCGCGTCGCGCACGACGACAACGCGCTCCAGCTCGCGTCGGTGACGAGCGGCGAGCTCCACGACTGGATGCTCCACTCCGGCCTCACCGTAGAAGAGATCCAGCTCGTCCAGGAGCCGGGCTTTCGGGTGCGCCAGCAGCCCGACCTCGCCTGGGAGATCGCGCGCAAACGCGACCACCTGCGCGCCGTCGTCGAGCGCCTCCAGGCCGACACCGATCGCAGCATCGCGATCGCGGTCGACCGCCTTCTCCCCCCTCGAGCGTGAGGGGGTTGGGACCGACAGGGGGTACGTCTCGAATGAGGTCGCCGTCCGCAGGACGAGCTCATCAGAGGAGCCTTCGGTGTCAGCCTCGGAAAAACTCCTCGGACAGCATCAGTGGCAGATCCACACCTTCACTCTTCGACGAACACGTACTCGTGCTGCGAATCGCGCATCACGAGCGTCCTCTTTCCGTCTTTGGTCCCCGGGATGAGCTCGAGCCCGTTCATCCCGGGCGTGATCGTGATGAAGGACGTCGAGCCGTCCGGGTGCTTCTTGGTCGCGACCGGCGTCTTCCACTCGCCGAAGTCGAAGCTGACCGAGTCGGCCGCTCGCGTCACGACGATGCCGCCCAGCGCCGAGCTCTCGTACTTGGGCGCCAGCGCCGCGACCGCGTCGCCAGCGGGCGGCACCGTCAGGAGCTTGCGATTGGCCGCGACGTTCTCGCGGATGGCCTTGGCCCGGGCTGCGACGACGGCGTCGGCCTCCTTGCGGCCGTCGAACAAGAGCTCGAGGAGCTTCTTGCGAAAGGGCCAGAGGAGCGTGCCGCCCGTGTCGGCGTTGGTGAGGATGACCGCGCCGACACCGTGCTCGGGCAGCCACATCATGTCGCTCTTGTAGCCAATCATGCTGCCGCCGTGGTGCACCACCGGCGTGCCGTAGGTGGTGTCGACCTCGAGCCCCATCCCGTACGTGGCGTCTCGGCCGATCGTGACCTGCGGGGCGCGTCTGGCCTCGATGACGTCCTCCGAGACCAACCGCTTGCCGTTCGGGAGCATGCCGCGGTCGAGCTCCATCGCGACGTACTTGAGGACGTCGTTCACGGTGCTCCACGCGCCGCCCGCGGGTCGCACCGGCACGATCGCGTAGTTGGCGCCCATGACCGCGAGCGAGGCCTCGCCGTCGATGTCGAGCGCGTGAGCGGCCGCGTGGTCGCTCGCGAGGGCCCTCTTGAAGTCGAAGGTCGTCTTGTTCATCCCCAGCGGCGCGAACACCATCGTGCGCATCGCCTCGTCATAGGCCGCGCCGAGCTCGCGCTTCGGGACCGCGACCCGCGCTCCGACCCACCCGCCGGCGGCGGCGAGCGGGTTCGAGTACTGGAACATCTCGCCGAACTTGCTGGTGGGCTGCATCGTCCCGAGCACCGAGAGCGCCGTGTCGGGGGTGGCGGTCTTGAACTCGAGGAGCCACTCCAGATCTTGTCGAGGCAAACCGGTGCACGCGCAGACGAGGTGCTTTACCTGCACCCTCGAGGTGGTGTCGGCGTCGCCGAGCTTGAAGCCCTCGAGCAGGGAGGTGACTGGCGTATCCCAGCCGATCTTCTTCTCGTCGACCAGCTTGCCGAGCAGCAGCGTGGTCATCGCCTTCGTGTTCGAGGCGATCATGAAGAGCGTGTCGGCGCCCACCTTGCCGTTCTTGCCGAGCTCGCGCACCCCGAAGCCGCCGGCGAAGACGGTCTTGTCGTCCTGGATCAGGCCGATGGCGACGCCCGGGATACCGAGCGACTTTTGCGCGCCCTCGATGAAGGTCGACAGCTCTCGGATGCGCGCGGCGTCGAGCGGGCTCGCCTTCTTGCCGGCGAAGTTTTCGCGCGCGAACCCTTTGGGAAACAAGCGCCCGAAGATGAGCGAGATCTGCGCCCCGCGCTTCTCGCCGATGGCGCGCGACACGTCGTAGATCCACACCGTCCACACGTCGTTGGCCTTGGCCGCGCCGGCGGTCACGCTGCGCTTTTCTTCGGGCGAGGTGCGGTAGACGTAGACCCGCTGGCCCTGCCAGCCATCGATGTCGGCGCGCTCGGTCGCGGAGAGGAGCGGCCGCTTCGAGGTAGGGTCGTACGCCGCCCAGGCCGCGGCCACGGCTTCGTCGGCGTCCT
The DNA here is from genome assembly GCA_938004815.1 of uncultured Polyangiaceae bacterium. Classification (GTDB taxonomy): domain Bacteria; phylum Myxococcota_A; class Polyangia; order Polyangiales; family Polyangiaceae; genus Xiheicaenibacterium. Next base: position 4,164 of record CALKVR010001253.1, read on the forward strand.
TGGCCTCGACGTCCACGAGGGCGATCCGCGAGCCGGGCTCAGGGGCCTCGAGGATGGTGGCCGGCCCGCGCACGACGATGCTCCAGCCCGCGGGCGCGATGAACGTCGCCCCCTTGGCGGTGGTGCGCGGGGTGTCCGCGGCCAGCACCTCGGGCACCGCCGCCGCGACGGCCGACGCGGTCGACGTCGCGCTCGGGAGCGGCGCCGTCGTGACGCCGCCGACCGGCTGACCACCGCCGCACCCATGGGCCGCCAGCGCCACCGCCAAGACCAACCCCCGGCTCGATCGCATCACAGCCTCCCGATCGCGTCCTGAATCTCACCCACCGCTTTCGTGTCGCCCGCGCGTTTCGCTGCTTCGAGGCCCTGCTCGAGCCAGGGCCGAGCGGCTTCGCTCCGGCCCGCATCGATCAGCATCGTGCCGCACATGAGGTACTGCGGGACGTAGGCCGGGTCGGCGGCGCGCAGCGCCTCGAAGGCGGCGAGGGCGTCGTCGATACGCTCGGCCGACTTGTACTCGAGGGCGAGCGCGTACCGCGCGAAGCTGTCGGCCTTGCCCTTTTGGACGAGGTCCTCGAGGAAGGCGAGTCGCTTGCTCATTCTGCCGACTCGACGACGCTGATCGAGGGCAGGTTGCGGTACTTCTCTGCCCAGTCCAGGCCGTAGCCGACCACGAACTTGTCTTCGATCGTGAAGCCCAAATAGTCGACGGGCACCTGGATGCGCGTGCGCGCCGGTTTGTGCAGGAGGGCGCAGACCTTGATGCTGCTCGGGTGGCGGGTGCGAAACAGATCGAGCAGGTGCGCGATCGTCAGGCCGGTGTCGACGATGTCTTCGACCAGCAGGATGTCCTCACCCTCGATGGGTCGCGACAGGTCTTGGGTGATCTGGACGACGCCGCTCGAGGTAGTGCCCTCGCCGTAGCTGCGCACCCCGAGGAACTCGACGCGCAGCGGCAGATCGATGGCGCGCGCGAGGTCGGCCATGAAGACGAAGCTGCCCTTGAGCACGCCCACGAGCACGAGGTGCTTGCCGCGGTACTCCTCGGTGATCTTGGCGCCGAGCTCCTTTACCCGCTTTTGAATCTCTGCATCGCTGATGAGCGTCACGATCCGCTGCGACATGGGGGCTTCCTATCACTTCCACTCGGCGGGAGGGAGCTCTGCCCGCGCGAGCACCTCGGCCATGAGCGGGGGGATGCGCGTGGGGGCGAGGTCGTCGCCCACGCACGCGAGCAGCGTCTCGCCCTCGCAGAGGACGTCGGGCCCGCGGAGCACGCGGTAGTCGAACCGCATGGTCACGCGGGTCACCGAGGCGCAGGTGGTCTCGATGACGATGACGTCGTCGAACTTGGCGGCCTTCTTGTAGCGGAGGCGCGTCTCGACCACCGGCAGGTGGATGCCCTGCTGGATCCACGTGTCGTAGTAGAGCCCGCGCTTGCGCAGCCAGTCCACGCGCCCCGCCTCGAAATAGGTGAGGTAGTTCGCGTGGTGGACGATCCCCATCAGATCGGTCTCGCGAAAGCGAACGCGGAGCTCGAGGTTGGAGACGAGGTGCGGTGGGGCCGGCTCGCGTGCGGCGAGCCGAGAGGGCGGGCGTGCGGTCAAGGGCCTGCGTCCTGATCGTTCTTCGGTGTGACGTTGCGGATGAGCGCGGGGATCTCGACGGTGAACGGCTCCTCGATCTGCTCGCCCAGGAACGTCCGCCACTGCGCGACGTAGCGGCCCTTCAGGGGGCCGACGATGTAGCGCTGCGTCTGGGCGGCCACCCCCGCCACCGGCACGCCGTCGAGCCACAAGATCATCAGGTAGTCGCGCCCGTTCTCGGCGAGAAAGCCATCGGCGGGCGCGCCGGGGCCGGGCTTGATGTCGAGCACGGGTTTGTTTCGGAACGCCGCGAGCTCGGTCTGCGTCAGGTAGATACCGTCGGGGGCCTCGGGCAGCCCCTCGGGCGAAAGCTCGGCGGCGGGCGGCGGCACGAGCACCTCACCCGGCGGCAGATCACCCTTTCGCTCGAGGCTCGTCGCCTCGAAGTCGATGCCGCCGCCGTCTTTCCAGTCGATCGCGGCAAAGAGGACGATCTCCTCGGTGTTGCACTCTCCGCTCGTCGGGTCGATGCCGGCCATCTCGACGAGCGCTCGGCAGAGCAGCGGGCCGCCGGCGCCGGCCTCGGGCACGGACGCGATCTCGAGGCGGATGCGGCCGAGGGCCGACTCGAGCGTGACCGAACGTGTCGCCAGATCGAGCAGCTTGCCCGCGCCCGTCTTGACGCGGGTGCCGGCGACGAGCGGCGTGACGTCGACGCGTCGCTCACCGAACGTCGTGCGGAGCGCCCCCGGAGGGATGACCCGGTACTTGGTGAGGCCCGGCCAGAAGGCGAGGTGCCCGGTGCGGTCGAAGCGCGCGCGGATCTCGGAGCGGAACGGCAGCGGCAACGCGCGCGACTGGGTCACCATCTTGAAGCGGCCGAGCGCCGTGGCGACGATCGACACCGTGGGGGCGGTGAGGCGCCTGGCCGTATCGTGCCCGGTCAGGTCGACCTCGGGCGCCTTGGGCGGCGCGGGCACGTCGCGCTGCTTGAAGCTCGCGGCCAGGACGACACCGACCTGCTCTTCGCGCTTGAGCGAGTCGGTGGGCAGCGAGACGCCGGCCCGCAGCGGGCGAGGGCGAGGCGGGCCGCTCTCGGGAAAGATGAGGCGGCGCGCCGAGGGGTCGAACTCGAGACCGCCGCCGTCGACGCTCTCGGGGTCCTCGAGCACGACGTCCTTGATCGCGGGCGGGACGGCGCTGATGGTCGGCGCGCTCGCTTGCTGTTGGTTGCCCGGGACGGGCGCGCCGTCGCCCTCGCCGTTGCAGGCCGGCGCGAGCGCGGCGAGCGCGAACGCGACGAGCGACGACGCGGCGCGCACCGACTTCATTCGCGCTCGAACGAGTCGATCACGCGCGCGCGCGCGTCGAGCGCCGGGGGGTTGGGGGCGTGGTGCGTGTCGAGGAACACGCAGAAGGCGTGGTCGTGGTGCTCGAGCAGCAAGTTGCAGTTCGCCGGCTCGTTGTCGAAGATGCCGACGACGCGCCCGTGCCGAGAGAGCGACGGCGCCACGTCTTGCTTGAACACCGTGTCGGGGATGTCGAACGCGGGCTTGGTGACGAGCGACGTGCCGACCACGCCGATGGGAAAGCCCTGATCCCGCAGGCTCGCGAAGGTGCCGAGGGCCATGTTGGGCAGATCGCGGCCGGTGAGGTAGACGATCGTCGCGCCCGCGCCGTAGCAAGCCGAGACGAAGTCGCGCGCGCCGGGGACGGCCACGTCGTACTTCATGTACGCGTCGGTGAAGAACCGGTCCTTCCAGAACGTGAAGCCCTCTTCCAGCAGCGCGTCGTCGTCGACGCCGAGCAGGCGAAGGTTCTCGTGGAGGCCGTACACGATCGCGTCGGCCTGGGCGGTCGCGAGCCGAGCGGCGAGCGCGGGGCGCGCGGGGCGCCACGCGTCCGCCATCTCGTGGAAGATGCGCGCGCCGCGTGGCCGGTTGTCGAGCAGCGTGCCGTCGAGATCGAAGACGAGAACGGGGACGTCGCTCTCGGCTTGGTGCTTCGAGGCTTCGACGATCGAAGCGAGGAGCGCTTCACGATCGGGGGGCGGCAGGCGGCGGTCGAAGTACGAGGAAACGGCCACGGGTTTCGCGCCTAGTAGCACGAAACCCCGGGTGCACCGTGGCGTGGGCGCACCCTCCCATGTGTGCAGATGTATGAGTTTTTCGTACATCGACTTGGCCCGAGCGCGGCGGCGTCTTTAACGTTCTCTCCTGGCGATTTTCAGAGCGTTTGCGGCGCTCGAGGTCGCTGAAGCTCCACGTTGCTCGGAGGTGCGTTCCCTCATGCGCGTCCGCTCGGCCATTCTTTCGTCCATCGTCGTCCTCCTCCCCGTCGGCCTCACCGGTTGTGAAAAGTCCCCGCGCGACAAGCTGCAGGGCAAATGGGTGGGCGAAGCCGTGACCCAGGTTCACCCGACCCAGCAGTCCCGCGCCGAAGGGTGGGCTCGGGGGACGCAGCTCGAGTTCACGGGCAACCGGGTGACCATCTCGGTCCCCGCGGAGTCGCCCCGCTCGGGCACCTTCAAGGTCGAGAAAGAAGACGGCGGGAACCTCGACGTCGTCTTCAAGCGGTCCGGTGGGGGAGACGACCGCACGAAGCTCGCCTTCTCCGACGACGGCAAGCTGCTCTGGACGCTCGGCGGCGGCGTCCAGGTCGTGATGAAGAAGCTCTGACGCCGAGCGCGCGTCGCCTTCAGCGAGGCGGCCGAGCGTACGTGTCCGTGAGGTTCGCCATCAGATCGGCGAGGATGCCGTCTGCGACTCGCAGGCGGCGCGACATCTCGCGGGCGATGTTGAGGACGATGATGGCGTACGCCTTCATGTCCTTGCGGTAGAGCGTGTCGAGGTCCTGGGCCGAGAGCCGCAGGAGCCGCGCCGGGGCCAGCGCGCGCACGGTGGCGGAGCGGGGCATGATGTCGAGGATCGACATCTCGCCGAACCAATCGCCCGGGCCGAGCAGCGCGACGCGCGTCTCGCGCATCGTCTTGGATTGTTTCACCACCTCGATCTCGCCCTGGAGCAGGACGAAGAGCTCGCGGCCCTGGTCGCCCTCGCGAAACACGACCTCACCGGGGCCGAGCCGGATGAGCGGCAGCTTGCGGACGAAGTTCTCGAGCGTGCTTTCGTCGAGACCCCCGAAGATGCCGATCTCGGCGAGCTCTTCGGCGACGGGGACCTCGGGCCCGGGCGGGGGACGATACGACTCCGGCATCAGTTGCAGGCTCCGTACGTGGTGTTTCCGATGACGAGGGGAACCCCCGCCTCGATCTCGACGGCCTGACACGTCAGCCCGCCGGGACAATCCTGGAGAACTGCATCGCACCACTTAAAGCAGCGTTCGTCCACCTGGGTCTGGAGGCAGAGGAAACCGGGCGCGCACTCGGACGTCTCGGTGCACGGCGTGTCTTGCACCCCGTCGCCGGAGGGCGCGCAGAGCGTGAACGGGTCGGTGCCGTCGCGCACGCCGAACTGGCACGAGAGGCCAGGCAGCTCGCAGCCCGCGCTAGCAATGAGATCGCAGTTCGCCGAACAGAACGTCACGCCGGGTATCGCGCCGACCGTGATCGCGCAGAGGCCTCCGGGAGCCTCGCAGTCGGCGTCGGTGTCGCAGAACGCCGAGCAGCTGTTCAACGCCGGCCCGTAGCCGATGCACGCCGTGCCGGCGGCGCAGCCGGTGGTCGCGTTGCACGCTTGCCCGACGGTGGCGGTGCCCGCGGGCCCGCAGGCGCGCTCGCCCGAGCCGTTCACCGTGCACGCGTCGCCCGCGTCGCACCCGCACTGCGGCGAGACGAGCTTGCAGGGATCCTCGGCGCACGCGCCGCCGCTCGACGAGCTGGCGTCGCTCGTCCCGGCCGCGCCGCCCGACCCGTCGCCGCCCTGCCCTCCGGTCGGAGAGACGATCGGCTCGCCCTCGGCGCACGCCGATACGAGCGCGACGACGACCGGAAAAGCAAAGACGCGGAGCCGCACGGGGGACCTCCTTGCGGGCCGATCAGCGGGCCCGCGCCGAGTGACACCAGCGTAACACGCGCCCGCGTGGTGATCTCAACCGAGCGTCTTTTCGAACACCACGCGCCCCCGACCCGGTCCGGCGTAGTCGGCGACCTCGGTCACCGTCCAGTCGAGCGCCTGGTGGAACCGAACCGATCCGTCGTTGCCGTGGGTCGTGATCGCCTTGAGCCCGGTGCAACCGGCCTCGCGACAGACCTGCTCGAACGACGCGTACAGGAGCCGCGCCACGCCTTGTCGGCGGTGCTGCGGGTGGATGCCGATGAGGTGGACGTACCCGAGCTTCGCCTCGGTCACGAAGCCCAGCAAGAACCCGACGAGCGTGCCGTCGCTCTCGACCACGCGCGCCCAACGACCAAGCTCGTAGAAAAAAATCGGATGCGCGAGCGCGCTGGTCGGACCCTCCCACCACTGGTCGATGACCCGAACGATGTGATCGTAGTCGGCTTTGGTGAGCGGCCTCGTCTCCATGCGCGGTCCCGAGCCTAGCAGCGAGGGCCCTCACGGGGTATGCCTACACGAGCCCGATGGCACAGGTGCCCGCTCCGATCATCGCGCCTTCGATCCTCTCCGCAGACTTCGCCAACCTGGGCGACGAGGTGCGCGCCATCGATCAGGCCGGCGCCGACTGGATCCACGTCGACGTGATGGATGGGCGGTTCGTGCCCAACATCACGATCGGCCCGCTCGTGGTCGACGCGATCCGCAAGGTGACCGAAAAACCGCTCGACGTTCCCCTCATGATCGTCGAGCCCGAGCGCTACGTCGGCGACTTCGCGAAGGCCGGCGCCAACCGCATCCTGGTCCACGAAGAGGCGAGCACGCACCTCTGCCGGACCCTCGACCAGATTCGGTCGCTCGGGTGCGCCGCGGGCGTGGTGCTCAACCCGCACACGAGCGAAGAGACGGTTCGCTACGCCCTCGGGCTCTGCGACCAGGTGCTCGTCATGACGGTGAACCCGGGCTTCGGGGGGCAGGCGTTCATGCCGCTCGCCGTCCCCAAGATCACCCGGCTGCGCGAGATGGCGCGCGCGCACGATCACGATATCGTCATTGAAGTAGACGGTGGTGTGACGGCCGAGACCGCGCCCCAGGTCGTGGCGGCGGGGGCGCGAGCGCTCGTCGCCGGCGCCGCCGTCTTCGGTGCGCGCAAGAAGCTCTCCGGCGACGGTGGCTTCGCGGCGCGTGTCGACGCGTACCGCGCCGCGATCGATGCCATTCGTGTCGCCGGTGCCGCGTGAGGCGAGCCGGCGCTCTCTTGGTGATCGCGCTCGGTGGCTGCGGGCCGTCGCAAGAGCTGGCCCCGCTGCCGGTCCAGGAGCCGGTGGTCGCCGCTGCGCCCGACCCGCCGGCTGCCGAGCCCGCGCCGCCCGCTTCTGCGGCGCCGCGGGTCACCACCGACGCCGAGGACCCCGAGCTCCGCGCGGTGCTCGAGGCGGTCGCGGCGGCCCGCGAGCTCCCGATCAAAGAGCGCGTCCGGGTCACGTCGCTCGACCGCGAGGCGCTCCTCGCCAAGACGAAGAAGAAGGTGGCCGAAGAGATCCCGGCCGGGGTCATCGATCTGCAGGGCGAGGCGCTGCGCGCGCTCGCGCTCATCCCTCCGGGCTACGCGGTCGAAGAGGGTCTCCTCAAGCTCGTGACGGCGCGGGTGGCGGGCTTCTACGACCCCGACGACAAGACGATGTACCTCCTCGACGACCTCGAGGACGATCAGCGCGAAGAGACGCTGCCCCACGAGCTCGTCCACGCCCTGCAAGATCAGACCTTCTCGATCGGCCCGCTGCTCGACTACCGCGAAGGCGAGACCGATCGCTCGACCGCCATCCAGATGCTCGTCGAGGGCGACGCGACGTCGGCCGGCTTCGACATCGCGTTCGGCAGCGCCTTTTCGGTCGACGAGGACGCGCTCCAGGCGTCGTTCCTGCTCTCGACGTCGATGAGCTCGGTGGGCGCCCAGACCCCGCCCGTCCTCATCGGCTCGCTCATCGCTCCGTACACCGACGGCTTCTCGTTCGCGCAGGCGCTCCGGCGCCACGGCGGGTGGCGCGCCATCGACGCGGCGTTCAAAGATCTGCCGACCTCGACGGAGCAGATCCTCCACCCCGAGAAGTTCTTCGTGCGCGAGCGCCCGCTCGAGGTGCCGTCGCCGCCGGTGGGCGCGCTCGGCGCCGGCTTCGAGGCGGCGCTGGTCGACGTGAACGGCGAGCTCGGTCTGCGCCTCATGCTGGAGCAGTGGACGGCGCGATCAGTCGCCGAAGCGGCCGCCGCCGGCTGGGGAGGTGACAAATATGTCATCGCTCGCAAGGCCGACACGAAGGAGCACGCGCTCGCCCTCCTCACCCGGATGGACACGACGAAGGACGCCGACGAGCTCGCGGCCGTCCTCCAAGGGCAGTTCGGCAAGCGGTGCGCCGAGCGAGCCGACCTCGGCCCGGTGCTGGTGCAGAAGCGCCACCGCGACGTGCTGGTGCTCGCGGGCCCGTACGCGGCGGTCAGCGGCGGGACCAGGGGCACCGGCACCTGCGACGTCGCCGGCAAGTGGGCCAAGGCGGTCCTGGCCGCCACCCCCAAATGATCGACGCCCAGGGTACGTCACCGACGAGTGAGACCGGCGGTGGGGCCGTTTTTGCGCCCAGCTGAAAGTTGATCGGCGTACGCTCTTCGAGCGATCCCACGCGCTCCCGCGTGGCATATGGCTTGCGGAGGACGGCCTCGGTGGCTGAACACGAAGGACGAAACGCGCGCGGCGTCGCGCTGGCGGCGCTGCTTTGCAGCCTCGCAGGCTGCGAGGGGATCATCGGCGATCCGCCAGGGGGCCCGTCGGGTCCGGGCGAGGGCGAGGGCCAGGC
>CALKVR010001254.1 GCA_938004815.1 uncultured Polyangiaceae bacterium
TGCCGGCCTGGCTTCGTGACGAACGCCGACGACTGCGACGACACCGACGCGAACACCCGCCCGGATTCGCCCAATCGCGACACCGACACCGACGACGTCGACTGCGACGGCGTCCTCGATCCGGTCCCCAACTACGATTCGGGGTTCGGGGTCGTGCCGAGCGCGCTCAGCGGGGTGCTGCTCGGTGGATGGCTGGCGGTGAGCGCGTACCGCCGCCGAAAGCTCAAAGCGCGGCGAGGAACCTGAGCGCCCGGCAGCTCGGGACGAAGAAGTACTCGCCACCGCGCGTGGTGACGAAGCGCGGGAGGCCCGGCACCACGCGCCTCAGGGGGAAGGCGGGGAGGGTGAACGGCGAGCCCTGCGCCCCGTGCTGGCCCGAACCGGCGCCGAAGAACGCCGGAGCGCGCGGGCCCACGACTGGATCGTCCTCGCCGTGCAGCCGGTTGAAGCACGTGTTGGTCACCCAGACGTTCTGCACGAACTCGAACTGGCGCCGGATGCTCGAGCCCACCGCCATGAAGACGAGGCCGCGCTTCTGCCTGTCGTCGACCCGCAGATTGGCAGCCCGGGGCCCGTACACCCGCCCGCGGCGGTGCAAGCGGTGTCGGGCCACCAGCTCGAGCGAGCGCTCGGCGTCGTCGCCAAGATCGTCGCGCGGGTTCGCGCGCCGGACGTGCGCGCCGATGGGGCAGCGGTGACCGTGGCGGTCGCCCGCGTAGCTGAGCCCGGGCGTCTTGGCGTCGGGGGCCGGCCCCGGCTCGTGCGGGTAGTCGACGACAGAGGAGCCGTTCTTCCAACGGCCGACCATGCGCGCGGCGAGCCACTCGCTCTCGACGCCCATGTCGCTCGCGGCGGCGTCGATGGCGTTCCAGAACCCGGCGACGTCTTGCTCGAGCTTGCGCACGACAAGGTAGGTCCCGTGGGCGCCGAGATCTTTCTTTCCCTCCGACAGAAAATCGAGCAGCACACCCGTGCGATCGAGCGCGCTGTCCACGTTGGGGCCGATCGTGCGGTAGCCGTAGCCGTTCGGTTGGCCGAGCACGACCTCACCCATCGCCACGGGGTGGCCGACGCCCGGGCCGGGGGTGCCGTCTTCGACCCGCTCGCCGCCGCCGCTCTGACCCGCGATGGATGGCTGCGACAGGCCATCGCGAAAACCGAAGTGCTCGAAGATGCGGCTCTTGTGCTCGTAGCGGAGCGTGGGCTGTGACGCGACGTGCTGGAGGCCCGACGCCCGCGCCTCGGCGCAGATCTCGGCGACGAAGCGCTCGAGCGCGTCGTCGCTGCGCGCGTAGAGCATGAACATCACGTGGACGGGATTGCCGCCCCCGTAGTCCCAGCTCGCGACATCGCTGCGGTCGTCGCCGAGGGCGTGGGCGCGCTCGGCCATGCCGCGCTGAAACTCGACCGGGAACGTCTTCTGCGAGGCGGGGTCGAGGCCGAGCGCGCCGATGCCGAGCGCGCTGAACGCGACCTGCAACCGCGTGTCGGTCTTGCGATCGGAGTCGAGGGTCGACACGCGATCGGCGAGGCGCCCTGCGAGGGCGCGCACCTTGGCCGCGTCGACCACACGAAAGAGCTCGAAAGACGCCGAGCCGTAGTCGCCGTGCCCGCTCAGCGCGAGCCGCTGGACGTCGGCCCGGTCGAAGGCCACCTCGCTGGAGGTAGACTGCGCGTTCAAAGGAGGCGAAGCCACCGGCGGAGCTCCTGATCGGTGAGGTTCTTGCTCAGGCCCTCACGGAGGGCCGCGTTGGCGTTGACGTTCTGCACCGACGTGTTGGGGTAGGCCGCGTACCAGACGTGGGTGTAGAGCTGGTTCTTGCGCGTCCACCGCTTGAACCACTCTTCGTCGCGCGCGCCGGCCTGGAACCGATCCGTGGTCGTGGGGAACTCGTGGGTGTTGGACCACACCGCCGTGAGCCACAGCGACAGCTTGTCGACGAACTCACCCAGGTACGACTCCCAGCTGCCATCGTAGTTGCTGAAGAACAAGAGGCGCTGCCCACGGTCGATGCGGACCCAGCGCGCGCAATGGATCGAATCGATGGGGCCGAGCTTGCCCTGGACGTAGAGCGTCTTGGCGAGGGTGCGGACGGCCCAGAGGATCACGCGCAGGATGAAATGGCGCCGCCAGTCGGGCTTGACCGGCACGAGGTGCGTGAGCGCGTTCTGCGTCTGCTGGTCCTCGGCGTAGAAGATCCGCGGCATGCGTGCGTCGGACTCGGTGAGCATGGTGCGACGAACCTCGTCGGCCTTTGCCTTCTCCTCGTTCTCGACGCTGCGCACGAACGCGCTGAACGCGTGGTAGACGCCGAGCACGACCGCGGCGAGGGCGAGCGCGGAGCCCGATGCGGCGAAGAAGACGCCAAGACCGTCCAGGCCGAGGGTCTTCCACAGAATGACCGTCGCCAGGGCCACGACCACGACGGCCAGGGCACCGATGCGCGCATAAAAACCGGCCTCGGTCGGGAGCTCGCGGCTGTTCTCACCGGTGTCCAGGTGCTGGATCGTCGATGCGTGCCGCTTGAGCGCGTCGCGTATCGCGATGGGGTCGTCGCCGAGCCGGCCGGCGCGCCGCTCGTCATCCACGAAGCGCGCGAGCTCGGCGTGCAAGAGGAGATCGTTCTTGATGAGCTTGGCCGAGATGTTCGGGTGGCCACGGTAGGGGCTGACCGCCGTCGCGATGTGCTGCTCCAAGAACGAGAGGCGCGACCGGTAGGTCGGGCTCACCCGCTTGCGGCCGGCTTGGTGGTGCTCGCCCCAGCCCTTGCAATGACAGAGGAGATCGTCGAGGGCGGGCCCGAGCTGGACCACGAGGGCCTGGAGCTGATCGGCCTCGGCCCCGTCGTAGTTGCTCTCGAACGCGAGCGACGCCGGGACGGTCTCCCCGTCGCGGCCGGGGAGCTCGCCGCCGGGCAAGAACACGAACCGGGCGAAATGGATCGTGTCGATGGACGCGAGCCCGGTCATGACGCTCGACCCGTCTTCACCCGCCTTGCAGAGCGCCTCTTGGAGCGGGTCGTCGGCGCCAGGGGCGACCTCGATCACGATCGTGAGCGCGCCCGGCTGATCGACCCAGATCACGCGAAGACCCCAGGGTACGAAGTGGCGACGCATCGGGCCGCGTCGGCCACCCCCTGCGCCTCGAAGTAGGAGGCGGCCATGGCGGCGTCGTCGGTGCCGGAGGCGCGCGCGAGCTCGGCCCGACGCCAGCGCGCGCACGCGGCCAGGTAGCGGAGCCCGCACGTCTCGAGGCCTGCGATCGCGCGACCGACGTGATCGAGCGCCCCCGAGCGGTCGCCCTGAAGAGACAGGGCCGCGCCGAGGACCTTGTGGCCCATGGCGCGTGCGTACGCGGGACGCTCGGCGAGGAGCTCGCGGCCGATCCGTTCGGCGGTCGCGGCGGGACGGCCGCGCCGGCCGCCGGCCGCTGCCAGCGCCGAGAGGGCGTGCTCGTAGCGTGTGAAGACCCTGATCATCTCGACCTCGAACAACATCGCACGCTTCATGTCATTTTCGTCACGCTCGATGCGGGCGAGGGCGAGGTCGGCGTCGCCCTCGTACCGGTCGAGCGTGGCCGCGGCGATGAGCGCCCCCCAGCGGCCACCGGTGTAGCCGCCAGAGTAACGTTCTTGGTGCTGCTCGACCGCCGCTCGGCCGCGGGCGGGGTCGCCCGCGACGATCGCCGCGATGGCGCGCGGGTAGAGCGTGTTCTTGAGGGCGTACTCGTCGCTGCGCTCGAGGGCCTCGGCGACGACGGGGCCCACCCTGGCGGCGGCCACCTTGAGGTCGCCCAGGAAGATGAGGCAGTTGATGGCCTGGTAGCGGGCCGTCGTCGTTTCCCAGAACACGCCCAGGCAATTTTCGCGGAGGACGGCGTCGGCCTCTTCGAACGACCGCAGGGCGGCTCGCCACTCGCCCATGAAGAAGCGCAGGTTGCCGTCGGCGAGGCGCGGCAGCGCGAGGGTGTACGGATCGGTCACGTCGCGCGCGACGTCGTGCGCGGCCGAGAGGAAGCGCTCGGCGCGGTCGCGACCGCCGAGCCCGGTCGCGGCCGCCTGGGCCGCGGCGAGACTGAGCGCGCGGCAGATGCGCGGGGGATCGCCCGAAGCGAGGGCAACGTCCAGATTCAGGTAGCCCAGCGCGGCGCCGCGCACGACGTCGAACATCTGCAGACCGAGCGCGGGGCCGTACGTGACGTCGGCGCGCTCGCGCGCGATCTGTGTCCGGCCGGCGGCGGTGACGCGTGCGCGCCAGGCAGCGGCCCGCGGGCGGCGGGCGAGGATCGACACGTCGAGGCGCGTCCGGCGCCAGAGCACGGCGGCGGCGGCCTCGGCGCGGCCCGTCGGGTATCGCAGGCCCACCTCGGCGAGGGCCTCTTTCAAGACGGCGACGCCGTCGTCTCCGTGGCCGCTCTTCAGCAGGTGCTCGGCCGCGAGGCGCAAGAGATCGACCCGCGCCGCTCGATCGAGGGGCCGCTCTGCGGCCGACGCGCGCGCGCCGTCGAGGTAGGCGAGGCCAGCCTCTTTGCCGCGGCCCCCATTCGAGAGCGCGTCGGCAAGCTTCTTGTGCAGCCCCGGCGCGGCCGACGTGCCGTCGAGCGCGAGCACCTCTCGGTAGAGCGCGGCGGCTCGCAGGAACGCGAGGCCGCGCTCGGCGGCTGCGGCAGCGCGCAGCGCGTGCGCGCGCCCCTCGGCCCGGCGCCCGCCCGCGAGGAGGTGCACGGCGAGCGCCTCTTCATCGGTCTCGGCGGCGGCCGAGAGCGCGGCCGCCAGCGCGGCGTGGTGCGCGCGCGCCTCGTCTTGGCCTATCGCGGCGGCGACGATCTCGCGCAGGCGGTCATGGGTGGTGTGGACGAGCGTCCGCTCGCCCTCGCGGAACGTCGTGGCGAGCCGAGCCGCACGCAGCGCCCCGAGGTCGCTCTCGTCGGCGTCGCCGGCGGCGCGGATCAGCACTTCGACGTCGAGCGGGCGTCGCGCGATCGAGAGCACCTCGATGAGCCGTCGCGCGCCCGGGTCGAGCGCGGCCACCCGCGAGCGCAGCGCCTCGTCGATCGAGGTGGGTGCGTCGGCCCGCCCATCGCGCGCCTCCGAGCGCCGCTGCGCGTGCTCGACGAGCTCGTCGAGAAAAAACGGGTGCCCGCCCGACGCAGCGGCTATCTCGCGCGCCGTGTCGGTAGAGGCGCGGCCGCGCTCGCGCAGGAGCCGGACCGCCACGTCGAAGGCGTCGGTCGCCCCGAGCTCGCCCAGATCGATCGTGATGGTCTGCCCGCCTCGAGGCGCTCGACCGCGAAGACCCTCGAGCGTGGCGAGGAGCGCGCGATCACCCGGCGGCGCCGCCCGCGGATCGCGCCGGTACCCCAGGACCACGAGCGCGTCGGGCAGCTCGCCCGAGAGCCAGTGCTCGAGCAGTCGCGCGCTGTCGGTGTCGCCCCAATGCAGATCGTCCATGACGATCACGAGGCGGCGCCCGTGGGTCAGGTTCTGGATCAAGCGCGCAAAGGCGTCGAACGCCCGCCGCTGGAGGACGTGAGGGGCCGCCGGCAGTTGCCGAGCCGAGGCCTCGGGGGCCGGGGCCTCGGGCCGGTCTGGCTCGGCAGGCCCACCCTGGTCGAGCACCGCGCGCAGCACGGGGAACACGAGCATCAGCTCGTCGAGGTGGGGCGGGAGCACGCGCGCGAGCTCGGCCGGAGGCAGGCGCAGGAGATAGCGCGTGATGCCGTCGACGACCGTGTCGAACGCGTTGAACGGGACGCTCTCGCGCTCGTACGAGCGGCCACGGAGCACCACCGTCTCGGGGCGGCCCTCGAGCGTCTCCGCGAAGCGCGAGAGCAGGCTCGACTTGCCCATCCCCGAGAGCCCCGAGACGTGGACGACGCACGGCGCTCCCGAGGCCGTGAGCTCGAAGGCGTGCTCGAGCTGGGCGGCCTCGGCGGCGCGGCTCTCGAAGAGCGCGCGAACGCCTCGACCGGTGTGGCCCGGCCCCGTGTCGTGGGTGCGGCCCCGCGTGCGCGAGCGGCTCTGGTGCCCGAAGAGCGCCATGATCTCGGTGGTGCTGGGGCGACGCCGGGGATCGATCGACAGGAGGCGCATCACCAGATCGTCGAGATCGTCGGGGATGCCGCTCTTCAGATCGGATGGCCGCGGCGGCAGGACGGACTGCTTGGCGAGGAGGATGGCGATGGCGGCGCCGTCGAACGGGAGCTCGCCGGTGAGCGCCTCGTAGAGCATCGCGCCCACCGCGTAGCTGTCGGTCGCGGGCGTGAGCGGCGCGGCCAGGCCCTGCTCGGGCGACATGTACGTGGGCGTGCCTTTGGGGCGCTCGCGATCGGCGAGGTCCTTTTGAGCGCTGTTGACGGCTTGCGCGATGCCGAAATCGAGGATCGTGACGTTGCCGTCAGGTGTCACCAGGACATTGGAGGGCTTGATGTCGCAATGGAGCATCCCCGCGCCGTGAATGGCGGTGAGGCCGTCGGCCAGCTGGGCGACCACGTCTCGCAAACGCGCCATGTCGCACACCGGGGTCGCGTCGCGCTCGGCGGGGACGAGGGGGAGCACGCCCGCCGTCGAGTCGGCCGGGCGCGGCGTGACGCGCCGCTGCCACGTGACGCTGCGCTCGGCGGCCGACGCAGAGGTGAGCGCGGCGGAGGGCGCCGTCACGTCGAGGAAGAGGGTCTCGGCGGCGACGGTGGTGAGCGCGCCGCGCGCGGTCGACGTGCCGTCGCGGATGATGGGGCCGTCCCAGACGTGGTTGGCGAACGGCAAACCATCGACCAGCTCCATCGTGAAGAACCAGTGAGGGCCGGCGCGGACGAGCTCGTGGCACACGACGACGTTCGGGTGCGAGAACTCGGCGATCGCGCGGAACTCTTCTTTCAGCTGAAAGATGCTGGCGGGGCTCACGCGGTCGAGCGTCTTGAGCGCGACGACCTTGCCCCTGACGGCGTCGCGCGCGCGGTACACGACGCCCATCCCCCCGGAGCCGATTCGCTCCTCGAGGCGGTACCGGTCCGTGCCGGAGAAGGTCTCGTCTAGCTTGGGTGTGCCCACTGCCCCGCGGCCTCGAGGCTACACGCTCGAGAAATACGACAAGCGTCGTATTTTTCGGTGGCGTAAGCTCGGCTCGGTGGCGGGAACGTTCGCTCCTCTGACGGCGCTTCAGCGCCACGTCGCGTACTTCGACCCCGGTCGAACCGGCGTCATCACCATCCCCAACACGGCGCGAGCGATCTCGGATCTCGGCGTTTCGTGGGGGCTGACTTGGTTCTTGACGCTGCTCATCCACGCGGCGCTCGCGCCGCGCATGGGGTTCAACTGGCGGCTCCGCCTCGCGATCCCTCGCATCGACGAGGGCGTGCACGCCGGGGACACCGGCATCTTCGGCGGGGACGGCGAAATCCGCCACCACGTGTTCGAGGAGCTGTTCGCCAAGGCGACGCGCGCTGGGCTCGGGCCCGAGGCCACCGTCACGCACGACGACCTGTGGAAGTTCATGCTCCGCGACGAGAAGAAATCGATCGGCGCCTACTTCTCGTGGGCCGAGGCCAAGCTGCTCCTCGCGGTAGCCAAGACGGGCAGCGAAGAGGTCGGGGGCGAGCTCGTCGACGTGATCACCAAGCGCCGGCTCCTGCAGTTCTACGAGGGGCGCCTCCTCTCGTCGGTCGCGCGCTGGCGCCGGGTGCACGGGCTCAACGCGCCCAACCGATCTCACGCGCGGTGAGCGGACCGACGACGAGCTCGTCGAGCGAGCGCGGCAGAGCGGCGCGCCGCTCGCTGAGGGCGCGCGTGCCTGCCATGATCTCTGCGCGCTCTTGGGGGTAGAGCGGCGACCGGGATGGCTCGGCCAGGCCATCGGGCACGATCGGCAGGCGGGCCGCGTCGTACTTGTCGCTCGCGCCGAGGGTGTGAAAGAGCTCGTGCGTCGCGACGAAGAGGGTGAAGTCGACGGTGTGGGGATCGATGTCGCACGCCACGACGCCGACGCGGCCGCCGTCCTGGCTCGCGCCCTCGATCATCTTGCGCTCTTCGGTGCGGCTGGGTCGAGCCACGATGTAGATCCGCGAATCGTAGCGATCCTTGTCGAGCCCGGCCGCGCGGTCGACCGCGGACGTGAATCGCCAGAGGTCCCAAGCGTAGCGCACCGTTCC
>CALKVR010001255.1 GCA_938004815.1 uncultured Polyangiaceae bacterium
GTGATCGTCACGCCCGTGGGGATCGGCTCCTTGCTCGACGGCGGTGCGGGCGTATCGGTCGCGATGACCGGGACCTCGCTCGGCGGCGGGGGCGGCATGTACGACTCGACCGACTGCATCGAGCTCGGTGGCGTCGACTCGCGCGGCGGGCTCCCCGTGTCGTGCGGAGGGAAGTTGGTGCTGCGCTGCACGGCCTCGCGCCAGGCCATCCGCGCCGAGGTGGGCCGATCGGTGCCGCTGTTCGCGCGGGCCTCGTCTTCGAGCCGCGCCGCCTCCATGAGGACCGCGTTGATCGGGACGTGGTCGCCGGGCGGAGCCACCTCCGGCGTCGGCGTGGGAGAGAAGGCGAACTTTCCCGTCTCCCAGGCCATCACGACGCGGAGCGCCTCGATCGCGGTCGAGCCCTTGGCGTCGACCGTCGTCTTGACGATGTTGCCCGAGAAGACTTCGAACTTCGCCTTGCGGCCCTCGCTCGAGACCTCGAGCGCGCCGCTCCGCCGCTCGAGATCGAGGAGCGTGAGCACCGTCGCGACCGACATCTGCGCGAGGTTGCCGATCATCGCGTGCGCCGATGGCGGCACCGACGCGAGCGTCTGCCTCGCTTGGCGGAGGCGCGCCGCCATCTGGATGAGCGCGTCGACCTGGGCGACGACCTCGTCGATGCGGAACGGCTTGGTCAGGTACGCGTCGCCGCCCACCTGAAAGCCCTCGAGGCGATGCTCGCGATCGTCGAGGCCCGACAAGAAGACGATCGGGGCGACCGAGACCTTCGAGGGATGCGAGCGGATCTTGCGCGCTACCCAGAACCCGTTGTGGTCAGGCAGGTCGACGTCGCAGACGATGCAGTCCGGCTGGTCCTCCACCGCGCGGAAAAATCCCTCGGCCGCGTTCTCGGTGAGGGTCACCTCGAAGCCGGCTTCGTTCATCGCGACGGAGAGCAGGCGACAAACCCACTCGTCGTCGTCGATCACGAGGACGCGGCCCTTCGACATCTTGTGGAGAAACGGTATCACGTGCATCCCATGGGCGGCCAAATGGCCCTCGGTTTCGGGCGGGGCGCGCGCTCGGTGATAAGCTCGCGGTCCCGTGAGCAAGGATGCCGGGGCCGGCAAGGAACGCGTGATCGTCGCGATGAGCGGGGGGGTCGACTCCTCGGTGGCCGCGATGCGTCTCGCGCAGGCGGGCTACGACGTCGTCGGCGTCACCCTTCATTTGTGGGATTACCCGGCCGATGGCGGTGAGCGCGGCCGCTGCTGCGCGCCTGAAGATCAGTATGACGCGCGCCGCGCCGCCGATCACCTCGGCATCCCGCACTTCACGTTCGACCGCCGAGAGCTCTTCCAGGAGCATGTGGTCGGACCGTTCGTCGACGCTTATCTAACTGGTCGCACACCGAGCCCGTGTGTGGCGTGCAACAGGACGGTGAAGCTCCGCGAGCTATTCCCTCTGGCCGCCAAGCTGGGCGCCCGCTTCGTGGCGACGGGGCACTACGCGCGCGTCGAGCGGGAGGCGGGCCGGGCGAGCCTGCATCGAGCCAAGGACGGCGCCAAAGACCAGAGCTACTTCCTCCACATGCTGCGGCCCGACGAGCTCGACCGACTCCTCTTTCCGCTCGGTGATTCGACGAAGGCCGAGGTTAGGGCCGACGCGGCTCGAGCCGCGCTTCCGGGGGCGGGCAAGGGCGAGAGCCAGGAGCTCTGCTTCGTTTCGAGCGGGCGCTACGACGCGTTCGTCGAGGCTCGAGCCGACGGCCGCGTGCGGCCGGGGCCGCTCCTCGATCCGGAGGGCCGGGTCGTCGGCCAGCACACCGGCATCCATCGGTACACAATCGGGCAGCGCAAGGGCTTGGGGGTGGCGCTCGGACGGCCCGCGTTCGTGGTCGGCGTCGACGCCGAGACGGCCGCCGTTCACCTGGGCTACGACGAGGACGCGTCGTCGGCGGGCGCGGTCCTGCATGACGATATCGTCTTCTCTCCCGAGACCACGTTTCCGCTCGAGGCGACGGTCAAGGTGCGGGCACGGCACGAGGGCGCGAGCGCGGTGCTGACGCGGATCGCGACAGCGGGCGGTGGCGAAGAGATCGTCGTCCAGTTCAAGGAGCCGGTGCGTGCGGTGTCGCCAGGGCAGGTCGCGGTGGCCTACGACGGGACGCGCGTGATCGGCGGCGGCAAGATCGCGCGCGCCCTCCCGAAGGATTCCCCCCTCCGCGCCGCGGAGGGGGGCAGGGGGGAGGAGATCACGGGATGAACGCGCATGCCGGGAGGCGCGCCATCGGTCTTGCCCTGACCCTGGGCTTCGCCCCGACGCTCTTCATCGCTTGCCAGTCGGTGGGAGAGGGCGAGGGCGAGGTTCAGAGCGGCCACCTCTTCGCGCGCGAGTGCTGGGATGATTTCTACGATCTCAAGCCCGACTTTTTCGCCGCCGATCCGTTCCGCGACCACCAGATGAGCATGCGCGTGCAGCGTGGCAGCGATCTCATCGAAGTGTCCGACGGCCTGAGCATCGTCATCGAGGACGTCGAGGCGGTGCGCGGATCGATGGGGTCGGCGGTCTCGGTCTCGCTGCCGAGGGGCGTCGCTCCGCCCGGCGTCCCCGAGGGCACCCTCTGCGCCGCCGCCGCCGGCGGCTGCGATTCACCGGTGCACATCGCTCTCTACCTGCTCGAGTCCTGCCACACCCAGAACACCGTGCTCTACGCGACCAGCGGGACCATCACGTTCAACGAGCTCTTCAGCGGTGACCCGAACGAGACCGAAGCCGCCGAGAAGCTCACCGACGCGACGTTCGATATCCAGGTCGGCGACCCGCGCGACTTCGACCCGGCCACCGGGACGATCGCCAACCAGAGCCAGATCACCGGCCGGTTCACGTTCTTCTTCCAGCGCGGACAGCCTGCCCAGCCGTTCCCGTGACGTTGTCGGCGGGCCACACCGTCCGTCTCTTCGTCGAGCCAGGTGCTGCTGTTTCACCCCCCCGGCCCCCCCTCACTGCGTGAGGGGGGAGGAGCCCACATTGTGGCCTGTGGAGAGAAGGGTGAGCCGCCGACGGGGTGCCGCCGGTGACCAGCCATGGAAAACGCCGCGACGGTCGCGTTACACTGCGAGCACATGGCTTCACCGCCGCCCCGACCTTCGGCCGCACGCGCGAGCCCACGCGCGAGCGTACCGGACCGTGGAGGTCGGAGCTCGGGCAAGGGTGACAAGCCGGTCGGTACGTTTTTCCTAGGGCGCTATCGCGTCGTCGAGGAGATCGGCATCGGCGGCATGGCGACGGTGCACCTCGCCCGCATGGACGGGCCCGGTGGGTTCCAGAAGTGGGTCGCCATCAAGCGCATCCACCCGAACCTCGTCGAAGACGACCAGTTCGTCGACATGTTCCTCGACGAGGCGCGCATCGCGGCCGGCATCAACCACGCCAACGTCGCCCAGGTGTTCGACCTCGGCAAAGACGAGGGCACGTACTGGAT
>CALKVR010001256.1 GCA_938004815.1 uncultured Polyangiaceae bacterium
GGGTTTCTGCGGCCCATCGGCGCGCCGGCTCAAGCCTCGCACTCCAGCATAGGTGTAAGATTACAACCCCGCTTGACTGTCAAAAATCGACCCGCGTAGCCTAAAGCACGATGGCCCTACGCTTTTCCACGGCTCGCCCGGCTGTTCTCGTCGTCGTCGTCTCCGCCGGGTTCTTCGCCTGCGGAGACCCCGAGGTGATCGTCGGTCCGGGTGACGGCGGCGGGGGCGGGGCGGCCGACGCCGACGCGAGCTCCAGCTCGTCCAGCGGCGGCCTCGTCACGAGCGGCGGCGGCGACGGCGGCGGCGGCGGAGGCGGCGGGCCCGACACGACCGGGTGCGGCGATGGGCTCATCCAGGCGGGAGAGGTATGCGACGACGGCAACAGCGATCCGGGTGACGGTTGCTCCGCGGACTGCAAGACCGTCGAGGCCGACTTCGCCTGCCCCGCGCCCGGCGAGCCGTGCGTCTCGACCGTCGTGTGCGGCGATGGGTTCGTGACCGGACAAGAGGGGTGCGATGACGGAGATGTCATGTCTGGGGACGGCTGCTCGGCCACGTGCACCGTCGAGCTCGGCTGGGCCTGCCCGGTCCCCGACCAGCCGTGCGTGGCTGCCATGTGTGGTGACGGCATCATCGCCGGCAATGAAGAGTGCGAAGACGACGACGCCGTGCCGACGTCGGGCGACGGTTGCAGCGACACCTGCCAACGCGAGTTCGGCTTCGCCTGTGAGCTGCCCGGTGAGCCGTGTCACGCCACCGTCTGCAACGACGGCATCAAAGAGGGCGACGAGCCTTGCGACGACGGCAACGACGACATCGGCGACGGCTGCAACCCATTCTGTCAGGTCGAGCCGAGCTGCACCGTGGGTCCGTGCACGTCGAACTGCGGCGACGGCCTCATCTTGCCGTCGGACATGGAGGAGTGCGACGACGGCAACACGAGCGACGGCGACGGCTGCTCGGCGCTGTGCGTGATCGAGAGCGGGTTCGCGTGCGTCGACGTGACCGGTCCGCTCCCGCCCCAGCTCGTCGTGCCCGTCGCTTTCCGCGACTTCATCGGGCTGCCCGCGGGCGGGTCGACCAAGCACCCCGACTTCGAGGCGTTCGGGGGCAACCAGGCGACGCCCGGTCTCGTCGCCCAGAACCTCCAGATCGACAAGAAGCCCGCGTACACCGGCATCTGCGAGGCGTCGCTCATCGGCCCGTGCCCGTATGGGCAGCAGACGACGACGCAAGCGAACTTCGACCAGTGGTACAACGATGTTCCGGGCGTGAACGTGAAGCACGTCACGCAACTCACGCTCGACCAGCAACCCGACGGCAGCTACTACTTCCCCGACGCGGCGTTTTTCCCGCTCGACGGGATCGGCTGGGTGGGGATGAGCCTCGAGGCCCCGTCGGACGGCCACAACTTCGCGTTCACCACCGAGATCCGCACATGGTTCACGTTCAACGGGGGCGAGCAGCTCTCGTTCTCGGGCGACGACGACGTGTGGGTCTTCATCAACGGCGGCCGTGCGCTCGACCTCGGCGGCCTTCACCCGCAGCGCTCGGGGTCGTTCACGCTCGACACCGCGACGGCCGCGACGCTGGGGCTGGTCGCCGGGAACGTCTACGAGGTGGCGCTGTTCCACGCCGAGCGCCACACCAACCAGTCGAACTTCAACCTCACCCTCAACGGCTTCGTCAGCGCCAAGAGCGTGTGTGAGACCGACTGCGGCGACGGGGTCGTGGCCGGTGACGAGGAGTGCGACGACGGGGTGAACGACGGCAGCTACGGCGGTTGCATGCCCGACTGCACGCAAGGCCCTGGCTGCGGCGATGCCGTACTGCAAGACCCGCCCGAGGACTGCGACGACGGGTTCAACCTCGCGACGTACAGCTTCAGCGGCGCTCCGGGCTGCGCTCCCGGTTGCGTGTTCGGCGCGTACTGCGGTGACGGCGTCATCAACAGCCTGTTCGGTGAGCAATGCGATGCCGGCGCGGGCAACGACGGCAGCTACGGTGGGTGCGACCCCGACTGCACGCTCGGGCCCCGGTGCGGCGACGGCGTCACGCAGGGGGCAGAGGGCGAAGAGTGCGATGACGGCAACACCGTGAACGGCGACGGGTGCTCGTCCACTTGCAAGGCCGAGGTCGTGCAGTAGTGTCAGCCCCCGTGCCGATGCCCGACGCCATCCGCGAGACGCTCGAGAAGCGGCTCGGTCCCGTCTTCTTCAGCGACATACGCGCTCACCTCGAGCGGGCTGGGCTCTTCGTCGTCCGCGCCGACCTCGATTTGATCGAGTGCGGCGTGGCGGTGGCGACCGACGACGTCGAGCAGGTCAGCGCGTGGATCGAAGAAAAGAAGCTCCGGCGGCCCAGCACCGACGAGCTGACCACCTGGGCGTCAGAGCCGGGCAGGCGGTGGATGGCGATCGTGGTGCAGCCGTTCGTTCTGGTTCAAGACGCGCCCGCCGCCGACGCCGACGAGGCACCTGCAGACGCGTGAGCGCTCGCTCACTCGAGGAGCAGCATGCCGAGCGTGTGCGTGCGGTCGACGTCCATAGCCGCCTCGAGGGCCGTCGAACCCACGCCGTCGATGCTCTTGACGAGGGCGATCTCTTTCGCGCGGTAGACGCCGTACGCTTTCTCGCCGGAGAAGAGGCGCGCGCGCCACTGCGGCGCGGTGAACGTCTGGCCCATCGTCTCGGGCGGGCTCATCGCCAGCGTGGCGTCGCGGACGCGCAGCAGCTCGGCGCGCGCGACCTTGGCGTCGGGCGCGTCGACCGTCTTGCGCCGCACCAGCGTCTCCCAGAGCGCGATGCGGCGCTCTCTTATCCCGTTCCCGGCCGATCGAATCTGGATGCCCTGGATGCTGCCACCAGCGTACGGGTCCCCGGTGATATCCGCGGCCAGCGTGCGGTACGCGTCGTGCTCGGCGGTGACGGCGCGGAACGAGCGGCCTACGCTCTCGCCGAACCGATCGAAGACCGCCTTTTCTAGCGCACGTTGGCGGATGTCCAGCGCGGCGAAGTCGCTGCCCAGGCATCCGACCATGTGGAGCGTGGTCTGCGCGAGCTCGGCCGCGCAGAGCTCGATGCTCGGGATGTTCACGCCCTTGCCGGTGGCTTGTGCCGCGATGAGCTCGTGGACGGCCTGCACGCTCGCGTCTTCGAAGCACCCTTCGAGGCGCTTGCTCGCCTCGGCCGAGCTGAGCGGGCCGCCGCGACCCGTGACGTGCAAGAGCGCGAGCTGAAGGCGCGCGCTCGACGGAGAGTTGCCGCCGCACACGCCCTCGCGCGCGACCGTGGTCTCGAAGCACCTGCGCGCTCGCACGAGATCGATCGGTACCCCGGTCCCGGTGAGCAGATCACGGCACGCGCCGCTCTCTTCGCCGGCGTCGACCGCAGCGAGGATCAAGCTCGCGTAGCGCGCCATCGGGCACCCCATGTCGGCGAGGCACGTGGAGGCAGCCGCTCCGAAG
>CALKVR010001257.1 GCA_938004815.1 uncultured Polyangiaceae bacterium
TCACGCGCCGTGGGGGGGGAGACGCGCCGAGCGTTCGCGAGCATCCCGAAGGCGCCGGGCGGGGACACGTTCCTCGGCCACAACGCCGACTTTCGCAACGATCGTCTGGGCGCGCTGAGGCGGCTCGCGGGCCTCGAGAGCCCCGTCCTCCGACTGAAGCTCCCGTTGCCCGTGCGCGCGATGATCGCGAACCACCCCGACGTCGTGCAAGAGACGCTCGTCGAGAAGGCCAAGCACTTCGACAAGTCGGACATGCTCCGGTTCAGCCTATTTCCGCTCGCTGGCGAGGGCATCTTCACCTCCAACGGCGAGCTCTGGCGGCGGCAGCGCAAGCTCATGGCGCCGCTCTTTCACGTCAAGGCGCTCGAGGGCTACGCGCCCGACATGGTCTCGTGCGCGCTGCGCACGATCGATCGCTGGCGCGACGGCGACGAGCTGTCGCTGAACGCCGAGACCACGCGCATCACGATGGCGGTCGCGGGCAAGACGCTGTTCGACGCCGACACCTTCTCCGAAGCCGACGAGCTCGGCCACGCCCTCACCGTCACGCTCGATTGGGCCGGTTGGATCATCGGGCGGCCGATGGCGATCGCGCACATCTTGATGCGGCGCCGCTTCGGCGCGCTCGCCGAGTCGAGCTCGGGCAGGATCGCCGAGCTCGCCCGCCGCGCCGAGCTCGGCGTCCGGGGCCCGGTTCTGCTCTTCGGCAAGCGCGGCCGCGAGCTGGCCGCGGCGATCGTCGTCCTCGACGAGCAGGTCCAGCGGATGATCGACGAGCGCCGCCGCTCCAAGCACGACCATGGCGATCTGCTCTCGCGCCTCCTCGCGGCGCGCGACGATGACGGCACCGCCATGAACGATCGGCAGATCCGCGACGAGATCCTCACCCTCTTCGTGGCCGGCCACGAGACGACCGCCACCGGTCTGGCCTGGACGATCCACGAGGCCTGCAAGTCGCCCCGCATCTACGACGAGATGGAGCGCGAAGCCGACGCCGCCGGTGACGCGCCCAGCGTGGCCGACCTCCCCAAGCTCGATCTCTGCCTACGCGCGTTCAAGGAGGCGCTGCGCCTCTACCCGCCGGTCTACATCTTCGGCCGCGACGCCAACAAGGACGTCACGCTCGCGGGCTACGACGTGCCCCGGAACACGAACGTGATGATGTCGCCGTGGGTGCTCCACCGTCACCCGCACCTCTGGCCCGACCCCGAGCGCTTCGACCCCGAGCGCTTTCGGCCCGAGGCCGAGGCGAGCCGCCACCGCTACGCGTACCTTCCCTTCAGCGCCGGCCCGCGCTTCTGCCTGGGCATCCACTTCGCCTACATGGAGGCGCCCCTCGTCCTGGCCGCGCTCCTGCGCCGGTTCCGGTTCGAGCTCCTCCGCGAAGACGAGCCCGAGCCGAGCGCGACGCTGCGACCCAGGCACGGTGTCCGCGTCCGCGTGCGCGCGCGGCGCTGAGGCGCGCGTCAGCCCCCGAAGCCGCGCGCCTTGATGGCGTCGATCGCCGCCTCGAGCTCGGCGTCCTTGTGCATGCAGCAGTTGCGGTTGCGGCGGCCGCAGCTGCGGTTGAGCTCGAATAGCTGCCCGATGGTGCGTTGGTCGCCGTGCTTGCTCGCGCGCTCGAGGAGCGCCTTCTTCTTGGCGCAAGGCGCCTTGCGGAGCTCCCACGCGATCTGCATCGCCTCCGAGCCGCGCGCCACGATCTTCGTGTCGGCCAGGATGACGTCGGCGGCCTTGGATGCCTTGGAGCCGCCCTTGCTCGTGACGAGGTAGTAGAGGATGTCGATTCCGACCGTGCCCGACTTCTTGGCGAGCACGTCGAACATGCGCTGCGGCTCGTCACCCCGCACCTGCATCACGCGCTGTGAGAGCTCGACGATCTGCTCTCGCACCTCCTTGTCTTTGAGCGCGTCGGGGTGCTCGGCGGCGAGCGCCTCGAGCGAGGTCACCGAGCCCTTCAGGTCGTTTCGGCGGACGCGGTCGAGGAAGTCTTGCATCGCGGCGCGCTGGTCGGGGCCCGGCGTGACCGAGGGCGCATCGGCGTCGCCTCCGCCGCCGGGGATGGGGAGGCTCCAGCCCTCTTTGGCGGCGGCGGACGGCTTGCCGGCCGGGGGATCACCGCCTGCCCTGGCCCCGTCCGGCGCCCCGACCCCGAACGAGGGGCGGGCGGCGGTCGATCTCCGGAAACACCGGGCCCCGCAGCACGACGAGGAGAAGGATCGCCATCGTCGTCGCGGCCAGACCCGCCCACAGGGCGGTGACCGGCTTGTCCAGGACCCCTGTCATTCGCCCTCAGCCCAGCACGCCGAGAGGGGTCGTGCAACCCCAGCCGCCAAACCCCAGCCACCAAACCCCAGCCACCAAACCCCAGCCGCCAAACCTCAGCCGCCAAACCCCAGCGACCAGCGCCGATGGGGGTCGGTGTGCGACCGCGGTTGATATGCGGCGCCATCTTCGGTAACTCTCGCGGCTTATGTCGGGTCGGCACACGTTCTCTCGGGTGGGGTTCGCGCTCACGCTCGTCCTCTTCGTTTCCCAGGTCGGCTGCCTCAAGCAGCTCATTCTCGAGGGCCAGATCTCGTCGACACGACGGGCCAGCGCAGCGGTCAACACGAT
>CALKVR010001258.1 GCA_938004815.1 uncultured Polyangiaceae bacterium
GACGACGTCGATCTTCGCCGGCTCTTTGAGCCACGAGGCGAGCGTCTCTTCGCCGACCGCGGTCTCCGCCCGCGAGACGGCCACGAAGAGCGAGCTCGGACCGAACAGGTCGAGGTCCGACGCGTTGGCGTGCTCGCCGCTCGAGAACCGCGCGCCATGAGGATCGGGCAGCTTGGGGCGGTAGGGATCGTCGGGCTCCGGCTCACCCTTGATGCGGCGGAGGCCGGCCGCGACGACCTTCTTTCGCTCCTCGACGAGGCCGCGGTCCGACGCGACGAAGGCGTGCTTCACGACGAGCGCGGCGAACGCAGCCCACACGAGCCCCACCAAGCCCCAGGCCCAGGTCGGGATGGTCGACACCAGGCCGGCGATCACGCCGGCGAGCCCGAGCAGCGCCAGGATCCCTCGGCGACTGGAGATGACGTCGCTCTTCGCCTCGAAGGCGGAAAGAGAAGTCTCCAGCTCCTTGTTACGGCGCTCGTAGTGTTCCTGGAGAGAGGCGGCCACGGGGCCGACCTTTCTAGCACGAAGCCGCGTTTTCCCCCCTCCTAGTGGCCGCGCTGAGCGCGTTGCGCGCCCCCGGCGGCGGGACTAGGGTGCCCGAGCCCCCCAATGCTGCCTGCTCAACACCCGACGGTGTCGACGTGATCGCCTGGTTCAAGAAGCTCTTCGGGACCTCCCACGAGCGCGTCGTCGGCCGCCTCAAGCCCAAGGTCGTGGCCATCAACGCGCTCGAGGACGAGCTCAAGGCGCTCTCCGACGACGAGCTGCGGGGCAAGACCGCCGAGCTCAGGGAGCAGCTCGACAACGGGGCCACCCTCGACGACATCCTGGTCCCCGCCTTCGCCGCCTGTCGCGAGGCCGGCCGCCGGGTCCTCAACATGCGGCACTACGACGTGCAGCTGATCGGCGGCATGGTCCTGCACAACGGGTCGATCGCCGAGATGCGCACGGGCGAGGGCAAGACGCTCGTAGCCACCCTGCCCTGCTACCTGAACGCGTTGTCGGGTAAGGGCGTCCACCTCGTCACCGTCAACGACTCCCTCGCCCGCCGCGACTCCGAGTGGATGGGCAAGCTCTACGGGTTTCTCGGGATGGAGACGGGCGTGGTCGTCAACCAGCAGGGCGACGCCGAGAAAAAGCGCGCCTACCAGGCCGACATCACCTACGGCCAGAACAACGAGTTCGGCTTCGACTACCTGCGCGACAACATGAAGTTCTCGGCGCTCGAGTACATGCAGCGCCCCCTGCACTACGCGATCGTCGACGAGGTCGACTCGATCCTCATCGACGAGGCGCGCACCCCGCTCATCATCAGCGGGCAATCCGAGCGGTCGAGCGACAAGTACAAGGTCGTCAGCGAGATCATCCCGCGCCTGCGCAACGAGGAGCACTACACCGTCGACGAGAAGGGCCACTCGGTCACGCTCACCGACGACGGCGTCGAGCTCGCGCAGAAGCTCCTCACCGGCGTGGGCGTGCTCAAGGGCGCGAACCTCTACGACCCCGAGAACCTCGAGACGCTCCACATCCTGAACCAGAGCCTCCGGGCGCACACGCTCTACAAGCGCGACGTCAACTACATCGTCCGTGAGGGCAAGGTGATGATCGTCGACGAGTTCACGGGCCGCATCCTCGCGGGCCGGCGCTGGTCCGACGGCCTGCACCAAGCGATCGAGGCCAAAGAGAACGTGCGGATCCAAGAGGAGAGCCGCACGATGGCGACGATCACGTTCCAGAACCTGTTCCGCCTCTACAAGAAGCTCGCGGGCATGACGGGCACCGCCGACACCGAGGCGTCCGAGTTCCACGCGACCTACAAGCTCGACGTCGTCATGATCCCGACGAACAAGACCATCGTCCGGCAAGACTTCGAAGACGTCGTCTACAAGACCGAGAAAGAGAAGTTCACCGCCGTCGTCCAGGACATCCTCGAGCACAACGAGGCGGGTGTCCCCATCCTCGTCGGCACGACCAGCGTCGAGAAGAGCGCCGCCATCGCCAAGCTCCTGGGCAAGAAGGGCATCAAGCACGAGGTGCTGAACGCCAAGCACCACGAGAACGAGGCCTTCGTCGTCGCCCAGGCCGGCCGCAAAGGCGCGATCACGGTGTCGACCAACATGGCCGGCCGCGGCACCGACATCCTCTTGGGCGGCAACCCCGAGATGCTCGCGAAGTGGGAGTTCAAGGAGCACGACCGGATCCCCGAGGCCGAGCCCGAGGCGTTCGAGGAGCTGGTCCAGAGCTACACCAAGCGCTGCAAAGAAGAGGGCGACGAGGTCCGCGAGCTCGGCGGGCTCTACATCATCGGCACCGAGCGCCACGAGGCGCGCCGCATCGACAACCAGCTACGCGGCCGCGCCGGTCGCCAGGGCGACCCTGGCCAGAGCAAGTTCTACCTCTCGCTCGAAGACGACCTCATGCGCATCTTCGCGGGCGACCGCGTCAAGGTGCTCATGGAGCGCATGGGCATGCCCGACAACGAGCCCATCGAGCACCCCTGGGTGACCAAGAGCGTCGAGAACGCTCAGAAGAAGGTCGAAGAGCGCAACTTCGACATCCGCAAGAACGTGCTCGAGTACGACGACGTCATGAACGCGCAGCGCAAGACGATCTACGAGCTGCGCCAGCAGCTCCTAGCCGGGCGCTACTACCCCGACATCCTCGACGACGAGGGCAAGCCCACCGGCGACAAGCGCGTGGTCAAGGCGCGCCAAGCGATCATCGACGACGTCTCGCCCAAGATCGGCGCCTTCCTCGGGATGCACCTCGAGGATCCGGTGCTCCCCCACGACGCCGACGGCAAGCCTCGCACCCTCGGGCGCGCCGACTTCGAGTCTTCGGCGCCCAAGAAAGAAAAGAAGAAGAAGAAGGACAAGGACGCCGACGGTGAGACCAAGGCGCTCGCCACGTCCAAGACCCACAAGCTGATCGAGCTCGACGAGCTCAAGCGCCTCGTCTACGCGGGTGACCGCAGCGGTCGGTTCCCCGGTTGGGGTGTGGTCTACGACTTCACCGGCAAGGCGACCAAGGTCGCGCAGGTCTACGACGACCTCGTCGAGCTCGTGCCGCTCGCCCTGACCGAGCAGCGCGAGCGCATCCTCGATCTGCAAGATCGAATCATCTCGTCGATGGTCGAAGAGTCGTGCCCTCAGAACCGCCCGCCCGAGGACTGGGAGTGGGGCAACGTCTTCGAGGGCATGAAAGAGACGTTCGGCATCGAGCTCGAGGACGACGTCGCCGAGTTCGGCGACCCCGAGGCGCTCGCGCAGCACCTCTTCGACCTCGCCGAGCAGAGCTACCAAGAAAAAGAGAAAGAGGTCGGCCTCGAGCTCATCCTCAAGGTGTTCCGCCACATCTATCTCGAGGAGCTCGATCGGGCGTGGGTCGACCACCTCACCGACATGGAGCACCTGCGCGACGGGATCGGCCTGCAGGGCTACGGCCAGCGCGACCCCAAGCAGGCCTACAAGAAAGAGGGCTTCAACATCTTCGTCCAGATGGTCGCCCGCACGTCCTCGAACGTCATGACCAAGCTCATGACCAAGGTCGAGGTCCAGCGCGCCGAAGAGGACGACGAGCGCGAGATGCGCGAGCTCATGCGGCTCGCCGAGCGCGCGCGCCGCGCCCAGCCCCGCAAAGAAGACGTGCTGCCCCCTGGCGCCGCCACCAACGCGGCCGAGGCGACGAGCGACATGGAGCCGCTCCTCACCGCCGAGATGGAGTGCCCGTGTGGCAGCGGCAAGGCGTTCTCCAAATGCCACGGCGCCGAAGACGAGGAGCAGCCTGGGGCTGCGCCTTGACCGTCGAGGTCACCTCGCAAGGGGGGCCGTTCCCGGACGTCTCGGCGCGCACGTTGCGCGGCCGCGCCGAGAAAATGCTCGCGCTCCTGGGCCTACCGGAGGCAGAGGTGAGCATCGCGCTCGTAAACGACTCGGCGATGAAAGCGCTCCACGCCCGGTTCATGGGTGATCCGACGACGACGGACGTCCTTTCGTTTCCTCTCCACGAAAAGCCCCGCGACGCCGCCAAGGGCGGGCGAGTCGCGCTCGGTGACGTGGCCATCTGCGTGCCTCAGGCTAGGCGCCAGGCGCGGGCTCGCAAGGCCACCCCGCTCGACGAGGCGACCGCCCTCCTCGCGCACGGCATCCTTCATCTGCTCGGCTTCGATCACCGCACCCGAGACGAAGAGCGCGAGATGTTCGCGCTCGGGCGGGTGCTCGAGGCCGCCGGCTTGAACAAGAAACCGCTCCACGCACGCATCGAGGTGGTCCCGTGAGCGCAACGACTCTTCCCGGCTCTGCTCCCGGCCCGGCACCCACCGGTCCGGCTTTCGGTCGAGAAATCGGCCTCGTTCTGCTCCGCGAGCTGGTGCGCAGCCTGCGCAGCGCCAAGGGCATCTTCTTGGCGCTGATCACGTTCGTGCTCGGCGTCGCGACGACGCTGGTACTGCTCTACATCCAAGCCAAGGTCTACCAGAAGACCGGCACCGCACAGGGGCAGGCCATCGGTGAGGGCGCGCTCGAGCTCGCCTACGGCAAAGAGATCGCCACGTCGCTTGCCACGGTTCCCCACGTGACGTTCATCATGTTCTCGACGACCCTGACCACGGCCGCCCTCTTGGCGGCGGGCCTCGGGTACGACGCGATCGCGACCGAGCTACAGTAGCGCGGCATCCGGTATTCGACCGTCCGCGCGCGCCGCGAGAGCGTCGTCGTCGGCAAGTTCCTCGGAACGTTCGCGCTGGCGTCGCTGATGACGTTCACCATCCACCTGATCTCGTGGCTCTTGATGCTCGTGTACTCCGACACGCCCCCCCACGTGACGTTCTCTTGGGGCCCGCGTCTCTGGGCGATCAGCCTCCCCATCAGCCTCGCGTGGTGCGCGCTCGTCACGTTCGCGAGCTCTCTCGTCAAGACGCCCATCCTCGCGCTGTTCGCGAGTCTCCTCGCCATGCTGGTCTTGTGGATCTGCTTCGGCGTGGGCGTCACGATGGACGACTACGCCTGGCTCTCGTGGGTCTATCCGGGCGGCTACGATCGACTCCTTTTGTCGCCCGATCCAGCGGCCTTCGCGAAGGGCCTGGGCGCGGCCCTCGCGTTCACGGCCGTGTTCATCGGCGCCGCGGTCTTCGTCACCAACAAGAGGGACGTATGAGCGACGGTGACGCCGCCGCCGAGGCCTCGGCCAAGAGCGACAAGCCGCCCCCCAAGAGCGAAAAGGCCCCCGCGAGCGCCGGGCCGCAGAGCATCGACAGCGCGATCAAGCTGACGGGCGTGCGCAAGCTGTTCGGCGCCAAGGCCGCCGTGGACGGCGTGACCTTTCGCGTCCCCAAGGGCTCGGTGTTCGGGCTCATCGGGCCCAACGGCGCCGGCAAGACGACGACGTTCTCGATGATGGCGGGCTTCTTGGAGCCGACCGAGGGCTCGCTCGAGATGCTCGGGTACTCGCCGCGCGACACCGACAACCTGCGCGGCCGTCTCGGCGTTCTCCCTCAGGACGCGGTTCTCCCCGCGTCGGATCGGGTGGGCGATTTCTTGGTCTACCTCGGCCGCCTCCAGGGCATGAGCAAAGACCGCGCGCAAGACGAGGCACGCAAGGCGCTCGCCGAGGTCGAGGGCCGCGACTGGTGGTTCGCCAAGTGCGGCGCGCTCTCGCACGGCATGGCCAAGCGCGTGCAGCTCGCGCAGGCCCTCCTCGGCGATCCCGAGGTCGTCCTCCTCGACGAGCCTACCGCCGGCCTCGATCCGCGCGTCGCCTACGGGGTTCGCCAGCTCGTAAAATCCCACAAGGGGCGCTGCACCCTGATCATCTCGAGCCACAACCTCCACGAGCTCGAAGAGATCTGCGACCACGCCGCCGTCCTCGACCACGGCCGGCTCGTCGCGCACGGCTCGATGGCCGAGCTCACCGCCTCGTCCGAAGAGGTGCACATCGAGCTCGCGGCCGGCCCGCCCGTCCCGCTCGAGGCGCTACGCGCCATCCCCATCATCCGCACCGTCAATTTCGACGAGGCCCGCCGCGATCTCTCGATCGACTTCTCGCGTGAGGCGGCCGACGCCGAGACCGTCATCGGCCACGCCCTCATGTGCTTGCTCCAGCACGGCGCGCGCATCAGCGGGGTTACGAAGGGCAAGGGCCTCGAGCAGCGCGTGATGGAGCTGACCGCGGGCAACGGCTGAGCCTGTTGGCAATTGCCAACAGTGTTGGGCGCCACCAACAGCTGGCGCTCGTTTCCCGGCGAATCGTCGCCCCTCAGGGCTGGCCCGTGGGTTGCTCTGGGTCGGGCATGGTCAGGATGCTCGACGTGACGACGACGCCCGCTCCGCTCGCCATGGAAGTCGACCGACCGGCTTCGAAGCCGCCGCAGATGTGGGGGCCGCCGCCCTCGGGCGGGGCCCAGCTGCACCACGTCGACATCCAGCGCTTCCGCCGGTGCCACCGCGACGGCCTCGCCCTCGATGCGTTCGGCAACTGCGAGCGCTGCGACTTTCTCAAGGCCGAGAAGGCCCTGCGCGACACGCGCAACGCGAAGCTCGGGATGGTCGTCGGCGCGGTCGCGCTCGTCGTGCTGGTGCTCGGCGGCTGGTGGTGGTCGGGCCGGCAGGAGCGCGCGGCCAAGGTCGCGGCGGCGCAGATCGCAGCCGTGAACGAGAACAAGCTCGTCATCTACACGATGCAGTCGTGCGGCGCGTGTCGCCTCGCGCGGGCTCACCTCGAGAAGAGGGGCATCCCCTTCGTCGAGCGCGCGATCGACCAGGACCCCTCGGCGTTCGCCGAGCTCGAGAAGCTGAACCCCGATCGCTCGGTGCCGACGTTCGTGATCGGCGACGAAGTGATGATCGGCATCGATCCTGCGGGCATCCTGCTCGATCAGGCGCTCGCCAAGCGCGGGATGCTGCCGGCGCCCGCGAGCGCCCCCTCCAGCGCCTCGACCGAGTAGCATCGTGCTCGATGGACGAGTCGACACGCGTCGGCGGTGCACGCCGCCCGCTCGAGCCGGTGGCGCGCTTGTCGGTCGCGATCGCACGCGGCCGCGACGCGGGCAGGCTGGTGGAGTCGGCGCCGGGTGAGGCGGTGGGCGTAGGTTCGGCCGAGGACAACGACGTGCGCCTCACCGACCCGACC
>CALKVR010001259.1 GCA_938004815.1 uncultured Polyangiaceae bacterium
GTCCTACACGGTCGAGCGCGCCGCCTCGCGCGGCGCCGCACCGGCTCCGGGGGTCGGCGGGGCGTTCGACGGGCCCACCGCGACGATCGATCTCGGCGCGATGCCCACCGCCGAAGTGGTCACCCTGCGCGTCGTCGCGACGGCGAGCCACTACTCCGTCGAGGCCGAGCCGCCGGTGCGGCTCCAGGCGTACGTCCGCGAGGTCGCCGGCCACTACCAGGCCTCGTCGATCGGCGGCGACGTGACGAACGACGGCTCGCAGACCTTCGGGGGCGGCCGCCTCGAGGTCGCGGCCTCGCTCGACGTCTACTCCCACACGCGTTGGGAGTTCGAGAGCGATCGCCGCGAGGGCGTGACCGGCGCGGGCCCGCTGGGTGTGGCGAGCGGCGCGCTGGAGCTGGCACCGCACGACGGCGCCTCGGCGCTGACGCCGCTCACCAACCTCACCGGCGGGCCCGAGTCCAAGATCACGCTGCGCGCCAGGCGCTCCGGGGGTGGCGGCAGCGCGGCGCTCGTGCTCATGGGGGATGACGGCGCCGACCTCGCCACCGGCGTCCGTATCCCCGTCGACGTCGCACCCGACGGCGCCTTTCATGACGTCGTCGTCACGTTTGCTGACGCCCCCGCGTTCGACGGCACCCTGCGGCGCATCGCGTTCGTGCCGTTCGAGAGCGGCTCGGGCCCGAGCGCGATCGACTGGCTGCGGGTCGAGGGCGTCACGGTGGGTGTCGAAGAGCGCGGCCCGCGCTCGCCTACCGCGCCGTGCGCAGGCGCGCGCCGAACCGCCGCCCGGCCCAGCCGAGCGCCGCCGCCCCGAGAGCGAGCGCGTAGAACCCCGCCCAGGGGCGCGGCGGCGGCTCGCGGCGACCGACGTCGGGCAGCGCGACGCCGCTCCCACAGACGGCGTCGGTCTCGAGCGCGACCTGCGCCGGGAGCGTGTTCGACTGCGGATACTGGTCCTTGGCCGCTTGGAGGATCAGGTCGGTCGAGAGGGCGCTGCGCGATAGGTTGGCTTCGAGCCGGGTCACCCACACGTCGTTCGGGTGCATGCCTTCGAGGGCGACCGCGACGTCATCGAGATCTTCACAGCCGAAGTCGCGCGCGTCGATCGCGTCGTCGCTCGGCATGCACGCAGGCGAATCCCAGGGCTCGCCGGGTGGGCAGGGGTTCTTGACCACTCGGCTGCCGTTGACGTTGCCTCCGCCGCTCGAGCTTCCGCCACGCTTGGGCTGGCAGAGCTCGGCGCTCTCGGCGTTCTGGAAACCTTGCTGCGTGTACAGATCGAGGAAGTTGACGAAGTTGAAGCTCGCGTCGGTAAAGCCCGACGTGAACAGCTGCTGCTGCGCGAAGGTGGTGAGAAAGCTGGCGTTGCCGTTCGCCGTCAACGCCTGGAGCCGCAGGTCTTCGTAGTTCGACTCGCTCGTACGAAAGTTCCAGGAGAGGAGGCTCGTCTGCAAGCGAGCCTCGGGGAAGTTCTGCACCGTGTAGCGCCCCTCACCGACGACGTAGAGGACGATCGGGGTGAGCGCGCCGGTGCCGATCGCGACCATGCGCAGCGGGAGCGAGAGGCCACCCCCAGGCGACACCACGCGGACCGGCGTCATCTCTTGCACGCCCTTGCCAGGCAAGAGGCGCAGCGCGATGAAGTCGAACTCCTCGGCGACGTAGGCGTCGATGATCGGTTGCGTCGAAGGGTCGACCGCGTAGCCGTGCGACGTGAGCCAGTCGTTGAGCGCCCCCGGTTGCTCGGTCGAGAGCGTAACGGTCTCGTACGGGCCGACCGTGCCTTGGTGGACGACCTCGACCGGGTCGCCGGGCGCCTCGGCGGAGGCACCGTCGAGCTCGGAGAGCGCTCCGGCGGCAGACCCGCAGCCGACGCCGCCGTTGCTGCCGCCGCCGCAGTTCACCTGCGGTTGCTGGATGCGCGTCACCGTCGTCGCCTCGAGCACCTCGAAGAACGCGGCCGTCGCGGTCTCGATGCGCGCGCCCGGCTTGATGGGCAGCACCCAGGCGAACTCCTCGGGCTCGCCGGCGTACTGAATCTGGTCCCAGAGCGTGGACTGGGTCGGCGATACCGCCATGACCATCCGGTGGCCGCTCACGACCGTCGGCGTCGACGGGGGCACGAAGCACCCGCCGCAGGCATCGGCGCTGCGGGGAGCGACGAGCGCGGCGGTGGCGGCGAGCGAGCCGCAGACGACGGGGAGCGCGAGTCGACGAAGTGAAGGCGGCATGCTCGACTTCGTGTCCGCTGGGTTTGCCTTCCGTTCTGGCCGCGCCGCTTCGAAACGGACGGGCGAGGCTGCGGACACGAACGATTCGAGATAGGGCTTAAGCTAAGGAAGCGATGGACCGCCGACCGGTGTGCAAGGCCGGGGCCAGCCCGTGGGCCGCGAGGGTGACGGCTGTCCTCGCCGTCCTGGCGGCTCTGGGCTGCTCCGGAGCCGAGGGAAACTGCGAGGATCTGTGTGCCATGGAGGCCGAGTGCGCCTCGTATGGGCAAAACCCGGACACGGATGCCATACCCTTCGACGAGTCGGGCTGCCGGCAGACCTGCTCGGACCTCTCCGAGGCCGACCCCGCCTTCGCCGACGGGGTGTCGGCCCGGGTGGCCTGCCTCGAAGAGCAGCTGGACGCGGGCAACGGCTGCTTCCCGTGCCCGGTCGAGGGCTGACGCGCGCGAGCGGCTTGCGAACCTGGTCCGGGCGCGGCACGCTTACCGGCGGTGAGGCTCGGCTTGCTCCGCTCTCGGCTCTGCGCGCTGGCGCTCGGTGTCGCGTTCGCCGCGCTCGGCAGCGGTTGCTCGAAGCCCCAGGACGAGGCGACGGCCGAGGCGCCGGCCGAGCTTCCCGCGCTGACGTTCCGAGCCGACACGCCGAACCTGATGCTCACCTGGATCGACGAGCGTGGCGGTACGCACGTCGTGACCGCACCCGACAAGGTGCCCCAGTCGGCGCGCGGCTTCGTACGGGTCGTGATCTCCGACCGCACCGAGGGCACGACGGATCCGATCTATGTCGCCGATCTCGGCAAAGAGGACGGGGGCACCTACACGGCGCAGAGCACGCCGCGCAGGGCGTGGGAGGACGAGATCGAGCGACGTCGGACGAGCCACACCGAAGTGGCGGCGCAAGACACCGACCCACGCACCGACCCACGCGCGCCGCGGATGCCTCCCGCCGATCCGCCTCCGCGCCCCCCGCCC
>CALKVR010001260.1 GCA_938004815.1 uncultured Polyangiaceae bacterium
GTCCTCGGTCTCTCGTTCCTTTGGCCGTGTGAACAACGTGCTCGTGTCGCCGACCTCGACCAACCTCCCCATGTTGAAGAAGCCGGTCCGTTGCGACACGCGCGCGGCTTGCTGCATGTTGTGGGTGACGATCACGATCGTGAGCGTGCCTTTCAGGTCGCTGACGAGGTCTTCGAGCTTGGCGGTGGCGATCGGGTCGAGCGCGCTGGCCGGCTCGTCCATGAGCAAGACGTCGGGCTCGACGGCGAGCGCGCGGGCGATGCACAAGCGCTGCTGCTGGCCGCCTGACAGGCCCAGGCCCGAGTCGTCCAAGCGGTCTTTCACCTCGTCCCAGAGCGCGGCTTGGCGGAGCGCCTTTTCTACCCGCGACTCGATGTCGGCGCGGTTCTTCAGCCCGCTGATGCGGAGGCCGTAGGCCACGTTCTCGGCGATGCTCTTGGGGAAGGGGTTCGACCGCTGGAACACCATCCCGACGCGGCGCCGGACCATCACCGGATCGATTTCGGGCGCGTAGATGTTCTGGCCGTCGAGCTCGACCGTGCCGCTGGTGGAGGCGCCGTCGATCGTGTCGTTCATCCGGTTCAGCGCGCGGAGGAACGTGCTCTTGCCACAGCCGCTCGGCCCGATGAGCGCGAGCACCTCGCGCGCGCGGACGTCGAGCGCGACTGCCTTGACCGCCTCACGCCCGTTGTACGCGATGGTAAGCCCGTCGGTGTGCATCTTGACCGCGGGCTCGGCCTCGGCCGCGACATCGGCGGCCTTTGCCGCCGCTTGCGCGGTCACGACGGGAGGCGCGAGGCCCTTGGGGCGCTCCAGCGGTGACTCACGCGTCCCGGCGATCACGAAGCGCACTTTGGGCGCGAAGTGAGGGTTTACCGTGTCCGATATGTGACGTTCTGGTGACAAGAACGCCGGATGCCCGCCAAAATGGGGAGAAAGCGGGGGGCCCCTCAGGGCTCGCAGTACCCGTAGCTGCACTTGGGACGATCGGTCGGGCACTGAGACGCCATCGTGCAAGCCTGGCAGTTCGTGCCCCCCGTCAGCGCCTCGAAGTAGCAGCCGCACGGCTTTTGCGGCTGGAGCGAGGCGAGGGGACCACCCTCTTCGGCCCGGGAGACGTTCATCGCGCACTGGGGGATGAGGCCGGCCTCGGCCTCGAGCGCGATCGGGTCGAGCCCCGGCAGCTCGTCGGTGCCGAGCACGAGGTTGATGAAGCGGTTCGCGCCCTGGTTCACCGGCAGACCCCCGGCGTCGACGCGGGTGAGGATGTGGACGACGCCCCAGATCGGGTAGTGGCCGTCGCGGATGTTGCGCTTGTCGAACGACGTCCCGATCGTGTCCGGGAAGTACCCGCAGCTCTGGCCGTAGTGCTGGTAGGCGAGCACGCGGACCTCGTCGCGGCGCGTGTCGAGCAGGCTGACGTTGGCGCCCCCGATCGACGTCTCGATCGCGGGCCCGGTCGCGCCGGCGATCTGGCTCACCAAGAGGCCGGTGGAGTTCAGGCTCGTGCCCTTGAACTTCGCGACGTCGAGCGCGAGCGTCTTGGCGAAGACGTTCTCGGCGCCCGAGATCTCGTCGCGGTGGAGGATCGTCATCGGATCCGTCCACGGTTCGACGACGTGCGACTCCGCTCCGAAACCGAACACGAGGTAGGCCGCCTCGGCGCTGATCGACGTCGCCGTCGACTGCGGGTGGACCATGAACGCGAAGCCGAGCGCGGGCCCCTGGAAGTCTTGGACGCCGCCGAGGCCGTTGGGGTAGTCGGCGCAGGTGGTGGCGAAGACCTCGGAGAGCGCGATGTCGGGCACGATCTCCGGCTCGTCGGGGTCCATGGCGTCGAACGGGAGATCGCACGTCATCTCGATGTCCGGGTTGCCCGGCCAGAACGAGGCGAGGTGGGCGTCGGGCGTGCCGATCTCGGCGGGGTCGGGCGTCGTCGGGCCGTTGTTGACGATGTTCTGGATGCCCAGACACGACGGGTAGCCCTTGTAATAGATGTGGATGTCCTCGTCCCAGAGCTCGGCCGCGACGTTGCGCAGCACGTTGATCATCGAGTCGGGCCCGGCGATGTAGAGCACCTGCCCGGACATCATGTCGCACGGCTGCGCGGACGCGGGTCGCGCGACGCCTCCCAGGGCCGCGATGACGGCGGCGCACCCGACGACGAGGAGACGCGCGCGCTTGGTCATGGCACCGGCGGCACGCTGCCGTCCGCTTCGAGGAGCCCCTCGAGCTTGGTTGCGTTGTCGTAGGGGATGCACGGAGCGTTCGTGCAAGCGTTGAGGAACTCGCCGAACTGGGTCGGCGGGCACGAGAAGCACCCGTCGGGGCCCTCGCAGCCCGCCGAGCCGGTGCTGCCGCTCGCCTGCTGGGCGACGCAGACGCCGCCGCCGAGGTCGCAGACGGCGCCGTCGAAGCCCTGGCAGTCGGCGTCGCTCTCGCACTGCCGGTCGCGGGACTCGATGACGAGCGAGCACCCGCCCAGGCCGCCGAGCACCGGGCCGAGCCCCAACGCGAGGGCAAAACCGCGCATCTTCGAAGGATGAACCACGAGGAGCTACCCGCGAGGGTACACCCTCCGCGCCGCGCATCGTTCGCATTTGCGCCGTGAGATCGATAGAATCCCGCATGCGGGCCCGATCCGTCGAACGGGCGGGCGGCTCGCGGGCGAAGCCGCCTTTATCGATGAGCGTGACCCGAGACGAAAGCCCTTCTCGCCGCTACCGCCTGATCGCCGAGATCGGACGCGGCGGCATGGCCGAGGTGTACCTCGCGGTGGCCCAGGGCCCGGGCGGGTTCAACAAGCTCGTCGTCGTCAAGAAGGCGCTCCAGGACCTCGCGCTCCAGCCGGAGATCCTCGCGATGTTCCTCGACGAGGCCCGGCTCGCGGCCCGGATGAACCACCCCAACGTCGTTCAGACGTACGAGCTCGGCGAAGAGGACGGCCGGCAGTTCATCGCCATGGAGCACCTCGACGGGCAGCCGTACAGCCGCATCCTCGTCCGGCTGCGCAGCCAGGCGGGCGGGCTCGAGGCGATGTCGCTCGCCCACCACATCCGCGTCGTCCTCGACGCGCTCTCGGGCCTTCATCACGCCCACGAGCTACGCGACTTCGACGGTACGCCGCTCCACGTCGTGCACCGCGACGTGACGCCGCAGAACGTGTTCGTCACCTACGATGGCTCGATCAAGGTCGTCGATTTCGGCATCGCCAAGGCTCAGGACTCGTCGTCGCGCACCGTCACGGGCGAGATCAAGGGCAAGGTCACCTACATGTCGCCCGAGCAGGTGCGCGGCGAGCCGCTCGATCGTCGGAGCGACATCTTCGCCGTCGGCGTGATGCTCTGGGAGGCGGTCGCCGGCCGTCGGATGTGGAAGGACCTGCCCGACATGGCGGTCATCAACGAGCTCCTCCAGGGGCGCATCCCGCCTCTCGCGTCGGTGGCGCCCCACGTTCCGCCCGAGCTCGCGCGCATCGTCGGTCGTGCGCTCGCGTTCGATCGAGAGGGCCGGTACCCGTCGGCGCTCGCGATGCACCGCGAGCTCGAGCACTTCGCGGTGACCAGCGGGGCCCGCGTCGACGGCCCCGAGGTCGGGCGCGTCGTCTCGGAGTGGTTCGAAGAAGAGCGACAGCGCGTCCGCGCGGTGGTCGAGGCGCAGCTCGGATCGCTCCGCTGGACGGGCGAGAACCCGCGCGCGCACAGCCTGCCCGTCATCCCGGCGCCGCCGGCTTCGTTCACCGGGCGCGACCACGCGCAGCCGGTCATCCCCACCAACAGCGGCGCGTCCGTGCCGATGCGCCCCTCGATCGCCGCGCCCAAACGGTCCATCGCGGCGCCGCTGATCGGCGTCGTCCTCGCCGCCGGGCTGGTCGCGGCGGTGCTCGTGCAGGTGATGCGCTCGTCGGATCGGCCGACGGCGGCAGCGCCTGCGACGGCCGCGCCTTCGAGCGAGGAGCCCGTCGCCCCGCCGGCGGCCGACTCGGTGTCGCTGAAGGTCAAGGTCACCCCGCCCGAGGCGAAGATCTACCTCGACGGCGTCCTCCTCGGCGCGGGCAGCTTCGACGGTGCGGTCCGCCGCGGCGGCGAGGGCCGCGTCCTACGCATCGAGGCAGAGGGCTACGCCTCGAAAGAAGAAAGGGTGGCGCTGACGGCCGATCTCATGACGAGCTTCTCGCTCGAGAAGGCCGAAGCGGAGACGCCGTCGGTGTCGGCCTCTGCGGTCGTGCGGCCGACTGGTCCGGGGCCGGGGCCGCGCCCGCTCCCGACGGGACGCCCCGGCCGGCCCATCGACTCCGAGAGCCCCTACAAGAACCCATGACGGCGCGCGGGCGGCTCTGGTGCGGTCGGCTCTCTGTGTGGGCCGCGCTCGTGGTGACAATCATGACGGTTTCGTCATTGGCAGCCGCAAAGCCCGCGTGGGTCGAGGCCGACGAGCGGTACCGGCACGGCGTGCAGCTGTTCAAAGAGGCGAACTACGCCGCGGCGCTCATCGAGTTTCAGCGCGCGTACGAGGTCGACCCGAAGTTCCAGGTGCTCTACAACATCGCCCAGAGCTACTACCAGCTGCAGGACTACGCGAACGCGCTCGAGACGTTCAAGAAGTACCTGAAAGAGGGCGACGCCAAGATCAGCCCCAAGCGCCGCAAAGAGGTCGAGGCCGAGATCGAGACGCTCTCCAAGCGTATCGCTACCGTCAGCATCAAGAGCAGCGAGCCCGGGGCCGCGGTCACCATCGACGACGTCGCGGTGGGCACGACACCGCTGGGCCCCCTGACCGTCAGCGCCGGCCGGCGCAAGATCGTCGTCACGCTCGAGGGCCGGCTGCCCGTCACGCGCGTCATCGACTTTGCCGGCGGAGACGTGCGCAAGCTCGATATCCCGATCCCGGCCGCGCAGACGACCGAGCGGGTCGTCATCGAGCGGTCCGGGCAGGCGCCGCGTGATCCGCCGTCGCCCGTGCCGATGGCGGTGACGTGGTCGATCACGGGCGCCCTCGTGACGAGCGCGGTCGTCACCGGGGTGCTCGCGCTCGGCGCCTCGTCGGACCTCGAGGCCGAGCTCGCGCGGTTCCCCGGCGATCCTCAGGCCCTCGAGGACGCGAAGAGCTCAGCGTTCGGCCTCGGCCTCGCGACCGACATCCTGATTGGCGCATCGATCGCAGGGGCCGCGGTCGCCACCTATTTCACGGTGACCTTCGCGCTCGACTCCGACGCGGCGGCCGGGTCGAGCAGAGAGAAGACGGGGCGCGTCTCGGTGGCTCCGGGCGGCCTCGTGTTCTCCGGGACGTTCTGACGGTCGGTGCGGATCGCTGGCCACACGCGTTCCAGCGGTGCCCGAGCCGCACGGAGCGCGTGACGGACCGATTCTGCGTCGGCGGCCTCGAACAGCCAGATCCGACGCTCGCCGCGAACGCCTTCCAAACCCTCGAGCCACGACACACCGTGAGCGGTCAGGCAGGCTGACGCGTCGGTTGCGTCGCGCGCGTTGTCCGCCAGAGCGC
>CALKVR010001261.1 GCA_938004815.1 uncultured Polyangiaceae bacterium
GCATCGCGGCCAGCGCCTTCTCGTCCTGGAAAGGCGCGGCCGCGAGCTGGACCCCCACCGGCAGGCCCGCGCTCTTCTTGTCGACCTGCCGCGCGATCTTGTCGAACCGATCCTGCGGGGTGCCGAGCCGGTCGGCCTCGGAGGGCCTGACGGTGGCGACGGGGACGACCCCCGCCGGAAACTGGAGGAGGTTGAAGAGCATCGAGTAGCTGCCCGCGAGGGTGAACTGCGCGCTCAGCGTGTGCGGCACCGCTGGCGTCGCGTGGGCCGGGCAGAGCAGCACGTCGACCTGGCTCTGCCGCATCGCCTCGATGACCTCGAGGCGGTAGTTTCGCGCGGCGAGGGTCGCCCGCCAGAGCTCGGCCACCGACTTCTCTCCCACGTTCGACAGCACCCAGGACGGCCGCTCTTCACCGGCCGCTCGCAGCCCTCGCACGAGCACGCCGCGCACGGCGTCGGGCAACGACGCCATGCGCTTCAACGGCGCCAGGGTCGGCTCGATGGGCGTGCCCGCGAGCTGGCCGAACGCCGTCTCGCCGCCGTCAGCGCTCATGAGGGCGAAGTACAGGCCGATGCCCTCGCGCATGCGCGGCAGGCTGAAGGGCCTGACATCGAGCCCGCGGTCACGCAGGGCGCGCGCGGCCTCCATGACGGCGCGCCCGACCGCCGACGACGGCGTCACGAGCCCATCGTCGACGTAGTACCCGACGCGGAGCTTGGACGCGTCGATCGTGCTCGGATCGCCGAACGGGAGCGGCGGGACGAGCGGGTCGTCGGCCCCCATCGACGACGGGTCGACCGACCGAAGAAACAGCACGAGGTCGCGGACGTGGCGCGCCATCGGCCCGCACTGGCTCCGAATGCTCTCCTGGCCCGGCAGGGCCCCGTTCGAGCCGCGGTTCGACAGGCGATCGAGCGTCGGCTTGAAGCCGCAAATACCGCTCCACGCCGCCGGCACGCGGATGCTGCCACCGATGTCGGTGCCGACCCCGAGCGGGCTCATGCCGGCGGCGATCGCCGACGCCTCACCGCCCGAGGACCCGCCCGGGGCGTGGTCGCGGCTGAACACGTTCGAAGTCACGCCGTAGACAGGGTTTCGCGTCTCGTGCGAGAGCATGAGCTGCGGCACGTTCGTCCGGCCCAAGATCACGGCGCCTGCGCGGCGCAGGCCACGAACCACGGTCGCGTCGCGCCGCGCGATCTTGTCCTTGCGGGCCACGATGCCGAGGGTGACGGGCTGCCCCTCGAAGTCGAGGTTCTCTTTGACCGTCACCGGCAGCCCCCCGAGGGGGCCGACGTCCTCGCCGCGCGCGCGCCGCTCGTCGATCCGCCGGGCGGTCTCGAGGGCTTCGCCGCGGAGGAGCGCCACGAACGCCGAGACCTTTCCGTCGAGCGTGATGATCCGGTCGAGGTGTGCGCGCGCCGCCTCTTCTGCCGAGACCTCGCGCCGGGCGAGCCGATCGGTGAGCTCGGACGCGGACATCGAGGTGAGCGGATCGTCCTGCTTGAACGCCATCGTGCGGCGCAGGATAACCGGAGGGCACCCCGGATGTTGCCTCCGTGAGCCCCCTCCCCCTCCCCATCGACCCGATTCTGCCCGAGGCGCTCGCGCGCCTCGCCGAGCGGCGCAGCCTGGTGCTGGTGGCCGAGCCGGGGGCCGGCAAGACGACGCGGCTGCCTCGCGCGCTCCTGGAGTCGAACGCCTTCGACGGCGAGATCCTCGTGCTCGAGCCCCGTCGGATCGCGGCGCGGCTCGCCGCCGAGCGCGTGGCCTTCGAGCTCGGCGAGCGCGTGGGCGAACGGGTCGGGTTCGAGACCCGCCTCGAGCGCGCGATCTCCTCGCGGACTCGCCTCCGATTCATGACCGAGGGGATCCTCGCGCGCAGGTTGCTCGGCGATCCGACGCTCCGCGGCGTCGCCGCGGTCGTGCTCGACGAGCTCCACGAGCGGCACCTCACGACCGATCTCGCGCTCGCCCTGCTCCGGCGCCTCCGCGAAACGGCGCGGCCCGACCTCGCCGTCGTCGCGATGAGCGCCACCCTCGACGCCGACAAAGTGGCGGGCTTCCTCGACGCGTCCGTCGTGAGCGCCCCCGGCCGCGTGTTCCCGGTAGAGGTCCAGCACACCGAGCGCCCGGACGATCGCCCGCTCGCCCAGCGCGTCGCGGCGGCGGTCGCCGACGTCGTCGGCGGCAGCGAGGACGGTCACGTCCTCGTCTTCTTGCCGGGCGCCCGCGAGATCCGGTTCGCCCAAGAAGCGTGCGCCAAGCTCGCCG
The DNA here is from genome assembly GCA_938004815.1 of uncultured Polyangiaceae bacterium. Lineage (GTDB taxonomy): Bacteria > Myxococcota_A > Polyangia > Polyangiales > Polyangiaceae > Xiheicaenibacterium. The sequence goes on from CALKVR010001261.1 coordinate 2,276, forward strand.
AGCGGCGCAACCTGCGCATCCTGCCGCTCTACGGCGCGCTCTCGGCACGCGATCAGGATCTCGCGCTCGCGCCGTCGACCGCTCGAAAGGTGATCTTGGCGACCAACGTGGCCGAGACCAGCATCACGATCGACGATGTCGGTTTCGTCATCGACTCCGGCCTGGCCCTCGTCGCTTCGTGCTCGCCCTGGACGGGCGTCCCCGCCCTGAGGCTCGCCAAGATCGCGCGGGCGGCCGCGGTCGAACGCGCGCCGGGCGCTGCGTGCGCCTCTACACCGCGGGCGACTTCGCGGCGCGCCCCGCGTTCGAGGCCCCCGAGATCGGCAGGCTCGATCTGTCGGAGGCGCTCCTCGAGATCGTGGCTCACGGCGTGGGCGATCCGTCAGCCCTCAGCTGGCTCGAGCCGCCGCCTGCGAGCGCGGTCGACGGCGCGCTCGGGCTCCTGCGCAAGCTCGACGCGATCCAGGGCGCCCCCCCCTCCATCCGCGTCACTGCTACCGGCGAGCGCATGCTCGCGTTCCCGGCCCACCCGCGGCACGCGCGCATCATCGTCGAGGGCGAGCGGCGCGGCGTCGCGCACGACTGCGCGGGGGTCGCGGCCATCCTCGGCGAACGCAGCCCGGATGACGCGCGAGCGGGCGGCCGCGCCGCCGAGCGGAGCGACGTGACCGCCATCCTCTCCGAGATCGAGCGGGGCGGACGCTCGAGCAGCCTCGATCGCGATCGCGCGACCGTCGTGCGGCGGGCTTGGGAGCGCCTCTCGAAGAACGCGCGGAACGTGACCGCCCCGCCCCTCGGCGACGACGCGCGCGAAGAGGCGATCGGCCTCGCCGTCCTGATGGGCTACCCCGATCGGGTCGCGCGCCTGCGACGCCCGGAGGGCCCGGGCAAGGGTCCGATCGAGGTGCTCTTCGCGTCGGGCGGCGCCGCGGTGCTCTCGGAGGCGAGCCGGGTCAGGGAGGCCGAGCTGATCGTGGCGGCCGACGTCGAAGAGCGGACCGAGGGAATGCGGACGCGCGCGGCCGTCCGGCTCGCGAGCGCGGTCGATCCCGATTGGCTCCTCGAGCACTTCATCGACGAGATCACCGACGAAGAGACGCTCGAGATCCCGCCGGGCTCTCGACGCGTCGAGGCGGTTCGAACCCTCCGGTTCGGGAGCATCGTGCTCGAGCGGTCCCGCGCCAAGGCGACGGATACGGCGCGCGCCGCGGGCGTCCTCGCGCGCGCCCTGCTCGCGGCCGGGCTGTCTCCCGACCAGACCGGCGCGATCGAGCGACTCCGCGCGCGCATCGACCTCTGCCGTGCGCACGCTCCCGAGGTCGGCCTCCAGCCGCTCGCAGACGAGCTCGAGTCGGTGGTGGCCGCAGGGTGCGAGGGCCTGTCGTCGCTCGACGAAGCAGCGTCCGTCGACTTCGCCGGGATCTTCCTCTCGCGGCTGCCGGGCGATCACCAGCGCGCGCTGCGCGAGCTCGCCCCCGACAAGCTCGCTCTGCCCTCCGGGCGAAGCCTCGGCATCGACTATCGACGCGACGCACCGCCGAGCGTCGCGTCGCGCCTCCAAGACTTCTTCGGGATGAGCGACGCCCCCAAGATCGTGCGCGGGCGCGCGCCCCTCGTCTTGCACCTCTTGGCCCCGAACGGTCGCGACGTGCAGGTCACGACCGACCTGGGCGGCTTTTGGGATCGGCACTACCCCGCGATCGCCAAAGAGCTGCGCCGCAAGTACCCGCGCCACGCCTGGCCCGACGACCCGCGCCGGGCCGAGCCGCCGGTGCCGAAGCGAAGGTGAACGTCAGCGCGAGGCGGCGATGCCGGCGACCACCATGACGCCGATCATGAGGATGACCCCCACCAAGATCAAAAGGACGATGCGGATGATGAGCACCGTGCTGAACTTGTCGAGCGCCTCCATCAAGTGCGCGACGTCGTTGCCCTGGGTGTTCACGACTTTGCGGAAAGCCGCCGACGAGCCGATCATGAACGCGCCGATGACGCCGTTCAGCGCCGCGTTCAAGAAGTTGCTGTTCTCTCCGAAGAGGTTCGACACGGCGGTGAGGATCGTGATGATGCCGAGGACGAGGGTCCACGTGGCGGCCGCGGTGACCACCTTGTTCTCGGCCTCGCCGAACTCGTAGCCCCCGGGTAGACCGTACCCGGGCGCGCCCGGATGCTGGTAGGGCATCTGCGCGCCGGGGGCCGGCGCCTGGTAGGGGTTCTGTTGGTGAGGCTGTTGACCGTAGGGCGGCTGGCCGTAGGGGTTGTTCATCGGAAACCTCCCGCCGCCACCGAGCCGGCGAACGCAGCCGCGAGCACGATACCGAGGACGAACGCGAGGACCGAGACGATCGCCTCGACGCGCACCGCGTTCGTGAGCTTGCCCACCGCGGTCATCATGTGCCCGATGTCGTCTCCCTGGGTGTCGACGACGCTCTGGAAGGCCTGCCCCGCTTGCACGTAGAACCAGCCGCTCACGATCGGTTGCAGCGCCACCG
>CALKVR010001262.1 GCA_938004815.1 uncultured Polyangiaceae bacterium
GACGGCGTCATCGCGCGCATCATCGACGCGAAGAAGGTCGAGATCCTCTTCGAAGAGGGTCCGAAGACGATGGCGCAGGGCAGCTAGGGCCGCGACACATCGATTTGATGGGTCGCCGAGCTATGGGTTGCTGGCCGTCTTGACCTGCTTGCGCGTGACGTAGAAAAAGTCGCGCTGGCTCGCGGTTCGGACGTAGTCGGCCGGGTTGTATTTGATGTCCGGGATGATGGGCCCCGTCGCGGACGGGCCCCCCTCGCCCCGCTCGAAGAGGAGGAACCGCGGGTACGAGTAGTTGACGTCGAGCTGGGCGGCGTCGTGCGCGCCGACGGTGAGGAGCGCGCGACCGAGCGATTGGGCCGTGACCGCGTCGCCGAGCGCATAGAACAGGTACTTCTTGTCTTGCGAGAGGCCGATCGCGCTGCGACGGATGATGGTGTCGCCGCCGACCGTGGCGCCCCAGTTGCGGTTGAACTCGTGGAGGAGCCCGGGGTTCGGAGCGCCGCCCTCGACGAGGCACGGCGGCGTCTGCCGGTACCAGACGAGGGTCGGCTCGACCTCGGTCAGCGCATCGTGCGTGCCGATCACGAGGCCTCCCTCTTCGTTGCGGCCGACGTCGCACGCGATGCCGCGCGGCGGGATGAAGAGGCGCTCGCCGATGCGCATGCCGTAGTTGCCGTGCATCGCCTTGAAGCCGCCGTTGAACGCGGCCACGACCAGGTCGTGGTGGGCCTCGGGGATGAGGCCGGGGCGGTCGGCGCGAAAGACGTGCTGGCTCTTGGGCTCGTCGGTGCCCGCGACCAGGTGGATCTCGAGGTCGCGCGTGTGCATCGCCACCACCGCCACCGCCGCGAACGGGCGGTTCTTGTCGGGGTGAAGGAGCGTCTTGTAGAGCGCGATCGGCCCCTTGTCCCACGGTGCCCGCATCGGGAGCCACTGACCATCGCCGTCGGCGGCCACGTTCTCGAAGGGCGGCGTCGCCGGTTTGGGCGCGTCGGCCATCGGATCGGGCTCGCCGGGGGCGGCGGCAGCAGGGACGGTCGGATCGGTCGCCGCCGGCTCCCAGTACGTCTTGGGCGCCTCGCCGCCGCGGGTGTGGAGGTTCAGCCAGTCGGCGACGCCGTACGCGGTGTCCTCGGCCCAGGCGACCGGGCCGGGGCCGACCAGCGAGCGAACGCCGTCCGCGAGGGCCGGACCGAAGCCCTCGACCTCGTGGATCGCGACCCACAGGCCGGCGGTCCCGAACACCCCCAGCGCCCCGGTTACGAGGAGCGCTCTCGCCCAACGGCTGCGACGTTTCGACACGGTGCCAGGTTACCTCGTGCTTCGCGGTGACGCGAATAGACGACGCTTCAAAGCGGGAAAGCCATTCCCGTCTGTAGCTCGACCGCCACACGCGGATCGTCGGGCCCCGGGTCTTCGCCCGGGATCGCGGCCGCGACCTCGATCCGGTGGGCGCCGACCGCGCGCAAGAAGACGCGCCGCCCGACCGAGTCGGGCCCTAAATCGCACTCGACACGCATGATGCGCGGATCGTCGGCGGCGACGTCGCCCTCGTAGTCGGCCTTCATGAACAGGACGTCGATCTGCGGCTTGGAGATGGGGCCCATCTCGCGCCAGGCGTCGTAGTCGACCGACGGCTCGAGGACGTCCGAGAGCTGCCCGTGGCGGGCCCGCCCGACCCGGTATCGGAACGCGTCGCGCTTCTCGGCGCGGCGGGTCACGCCGATCTTGTCGAGGCGAAGCGACAGCGCGCCGAGCGCGGTCGCGGTCTTGACGGTGGCGGCGCTCAGGTTCGTGCGATCGGGCTCGCGGAACTTGTGGATGCGCACGTTGGCGGGGAGCGACTTGGTGATCGCGTCTTGCAGGCCGAGGTGCATCGACATGCGCCCGCCCAGGAACACGCGCAGCCCGTCGTAAGGGTCGGTGCCGCGGGCGAGGCGCTGCAGCGCGGCGCCGACGTGCTGCGCGAACTCTTGCGCGGTGGCCTGGAACCAAGCGTCGGTCACCTGCCGGAGCACGACGCGGTTCAGGCTCAGACGAATGTCTTGCACGCCGCTCGAGCCGGCGAGCTTGATCGAGGTCGGAAGCCGGTACGTCGGATCGCCCTCGAAGAGCGGGCGCAGCGCCTCCTTGAGGATGGCGGTGTTGGCGCGCGCCTCGGGCGACGACACGAGGAGCTGCTCGGTGCCCGGGATCTCCGGCTCCTCGCGCGGCTTCTCGAAGACCACGCCGAGGTCGATCATGTCGGTCACGTGGTCGGCGTACACGCGGTAAGCGAGCCGGTGCAGCAGCCGCTCGGCGCCGAACCAGGGGATGCTCTGCGTGTCGAGGTGCTCGATGATCAGCGAGAAGCCCTCGCGCTTCTCGTCGTTCGTCGGCTCGCGCAGCACGCCGAAGACGATGCCGGTCTCGCTCGCGCCCGCCTCGAACACCCCGAACGTGATCGGCCCGTCCTTTGGTAGCGCCGAGAAGGCCCGGTACGCGTGGGCCACGAAGCAGAGCGCGCTCGGCCCCGCGTCGGCGACGATGAGCTTGTCGAGCTCGTGGTACTCGAGCATCCCTGCTGGCAAGCTGCGGAAGATGCCGCGCCGGATCGCGACGAGCACGCTCCGGCGGCGCTCGGGTGACCAGCCCGTCGGCATGCTGATGAGGTACTTGTTCGTGATCCCGCGCAAGCGGTGGTTCACGTGCAGACCGATCTGGTAGGCGTAGAGCTCGATCGGATCGAACGGGTCGTGGGCGCCGATGCCCTCTTCATCGATGATGGGGGGCGCCGGCTTCTTCAGGTTCTCGGCCGTGTCGGGGTCGCGGTAGCCCCGGAGCTTGTAGGTCCGGTTCTCGTCCGTCCAGTCGCGCACGAGCGGCAGCTCGGAGATCGTGGAGGCCGCACGCTGGAGCGCGTTCGCACCCGTCGCCGAGCGCGCGCCCTCGAGATCGACGGCCCCGAAGCCCACTCGCGCATCGTCGAAGCGAACGTGCGGCTGGATCACGCGCTCGCGCCAGGCGCGGAGCGTGTTCTTGAGGTGGACTAGCGAAAGATCGGCCGGGTTCTCGTAGTCGGCGGGCCGCTTCACCGGCTCGCGCGTGCCGAGCCGGAACAGCTCGGCTTGGCCTCGCTCGTGGCGAGCGGCCACCGTGATCGAGCGGGCGCCCACGTCGATCGCGATCCAGTCGCCGCGGATGTCTTTTTTCGGGTCGCGCTTGACTACGACGGGGGGCGCCACCTCTCGCGCGAGGCTCCCGATCTTTCGGTGGAGCCCGACCACCTTGCCCTGACGCACGATGGCGATCGAGCGGATGCCGGCGAAGCGCTGGCCCTCCCAGAAGCCGATCTGCGGATCGGTGAGCACGGCCCCCGGGACGATCGGCAGGTTGGCCACTTGCTCCGGGAACAGGTCGGCCAGGTGCTCGGGGCTGACCATCCCGTCGTACCGCTCCACCTTGATGGGGGGCGCGTAGTAGTCCTGCGCGCCGTTGCCGTAGATGCGGGGCGTGGCTTGGATGAGCTTCAAATACGGGATCGGGCTCGTGCGCTCGTCGACGAGGAACTCCTGGAAGAAGCTCTGGGGCGTGACGAGGTTCTCCATCTCCGGGGCGAGCCGCGGGACGGTGCTCGACATCTCGGTGCCGAAATAGAAGTACTTGGTG
>CALKVR010001263.1 GCA_938004815.1 uncultured Polyangiaceae bacterium
TCTGCGCCTGCTTGCCGTAGCGCGGCATGAGATCGCGCCCGACGAGCAGGTTGAACAGCTGGTCGGTCCCACCGAGCTCGACGTCACACTCGAGCGCGACCGAATCGTACGCCTGGAGGAGCGGGTAGAGAAACTCGTGGATGTGGATGGGGCGCTTGTCTTCGAAGCGCTTGGAGAAGTCGTCGCGCTCGAGCATGCGCGCGACGGTGTACTTGGCGCAGAGCTCGACCATCTCGGCCGGCTTGAACGCGTCGAGCCATTCGGAGTTGTAGCGAACGACGGTGTCCTTCGCGTCGAGGACCTTGAACGCCTGCGTGGTGTACGTCTCGGCGGCGGCTCGCACCTCCTCACGGGTGAGGCGCGGCCGCGAGTCGCTCTTGCCCGTCGGATCGCCGACCATGGCCGTGAAGTCGCCGACGAGAAACACGACCTCGTGCCCGAGGTCCTGGAACGCGCGCATCTTCTGCATGAGCACGGTGTGCCCCACGTGCAGATCGGGCCGGGTCGGATCGAACCCCGCCTTGACCCGGAGTCGCTTGCCGGACGCGAGGCGCTCTTCGAGCTCCTTGCGCACGTGCAGATCGACGACGCCGCGGCAGAGCTCCTCGATGGGGGACACGTTGGCCATGAGCGCGTCGAACCATTACGACGCCGCGCCCACGACGCAAGTCGTCAGTCGTCGCCGCCGGTGATCGCGTACTGTCTGCTGTTGTTGACGATCTCGCGCAGCTCTTTGCCCACCTTGAAGCGGGGCAGGAGCTTCTCGGGCACCGGGACGGGCTCGCCCGTGCGGGGGTTGCGGCCGTTGTACGACTTGTACGGGCGCACGGTGAAGCTGCCGAAGCCGCGGATCTCGATGCCCTCGGCGCGCTGGAGCGCCTCGGTCATCGCATCGAAGATGCAATTCACGACGAGCTCGGCTCTCGCCTTCGTCAGAGAACCGCGTGCGGCGATCGCGTCGATCAGCTCGCTCTTCGTCATCCCGACACCCCGTTAGAAAGGGCCGAAAACCGTTCGGCCAAACTCGAGGGGACCACGCCCAAGAGTCGGTAGTCAATGGTTTTCTCCCCCCTTTGCCCCCTGGGCAGACGCCCCCGCGTCGACCGTGATCGCGACGAGATCGACGCTCGGCTCGGCCGTGACTCGGAGCCGGTCGACCCCGGTCGGGGCGACGATGGCTTCGGTCGTGGAGCAAGGTGCGGCTGCGCTCAGCGTGGCTTCGGTACGCTCGCCCCCCGCGCTCGAGAGCGCGATCCGAATCGTCGCGCCCGCGTCGGTGGCGAACGTCGCGCGCAGGGAGCGCTCACCGACCGCGCTCGGAACGGCGAGGCCGACCTCGACCGTCCCCGCCGCGTCGGGGACGAGGCGCAAGACCCGCGCATCGCCACATGCGCCGGCGCCCCAGGCGGGCACCGCATAGCCGCGCGCTTGGCGGAGCGCGGGCCAAAAGGATTCGGCGGCGAGACGGCGCCGCTCGGTGGGCACGAACGCGTCCACGACCACGAAACCCGTCCGAACGTCGAATCGGTGACGCACGCTGGGCGGCTTGCCGCGCGCCTCCCAAAGCCACGTGTCGTTCGCGTCCCCGCGGAGACGCGCCACCTCGATCTCGCCGTGGTCCGCCCGGGCCTGGGGATCGAAGCCGAGGAGAAAGCCGTGGTCGGTGTTCACGAAGACGAGGACGCCTCCCGCGTCGGGCTTCACCTCGGCGGGCCGAAACATCGGACGACCGCCTTCTCGATCACGGAGCGAAGCGTGATCGGCCTGCGCGCGGAGCGAGAAGCCGACAAGCGACAAGGCGACGAGGCCGAGGGTCGCGCGCACCGTATCGAGGCCCGTCATCGCCGCCCAGCGCGCGCGAACGAACCCCGCGATCGCCGGGATCGCGAGCGCTATCACCGCGTGCTCCACTGGCAACACGTCGGCAAAGAACCGGGCGCCGCCTCCGGGGTAGTTCCCGTCGAAATAAAAAGGCGCGTAGGCGAGCACGAACACGGGCAGCGCCATGCCGAGCGCTCGCAGCGCCGGGCGCCGGAGCGCGAGCGCGAGCGCCGGCAGGCCGATCGCGATGGCGAGCGGCTCGGCGTTGAGCGCGTCGACCCCGTGCATCTTGAGGCGCCGGCCCGTCGTGCCGAGGGCCTCGACGAGCCCGTAGCCGCGCGCGAGGTTGGCGTCGACGAAGTCGCCGTGCTCGAAGCGGCAGCCGATCTCGGCCCCGAGCCCGTATCGAAAGCAGCCGGCCGGCCCGTCGGCGGCGGCGTAGTAGAGCGCCTGCGACGACGCGAACAGCTCGCCGGTCGCCGCGCGCTGGTGCCAGACGAGGAGCGCCAGCCCCGGCGCGGCCCCGACGAGGGCGGCGAGAGCAGCCGAGACACGCACGCCCCGCCCCCACGCGAAGAGGGACAGCCCGGCGAGCGCGAGCCCGCTCACCGGTCGCGTCGCGATCGCGAGCCCGACCACCGCGCCCAGCACGACCGCCCACCGCCAAGAGCTCGCCTCACGGAGCCTCAGCGCGGCGCCGAGCGCCGCCGCCACGCACACGGCGGCGAGCCCGTGCGACATCGTGTCGGCGGTGTGGTAGCGCATCGCGCCACATACGACGGAGAGGGCGGCCGCCCCGAGCGCGAGCAGCGCGCCGTCGTCGATCCCGGCGACGCGCGCCGCGGTTCGGGTGAGGTCGTACGTCGCGAGCGTCACCAGCACGGCCAGAGCGGGGCCGACCGCCATGGGCGCGCCGGCCAAGAAGCCGAGCGCGAGGACGATCGGAAACCCAGGTGGAAAAATGACAGCTACGTTAGCTCCGTCGGCGGCTGTGTCGCGGACCAAGAACCGCCCCATCGTCGCCGCAGGCGGCTCGGAGACCGGCCAGCTCGACATGCCCTCGGAGATCGCTCGACCCGACAGGTAGTACGCGGTCGCGTCGATGATCCGGGGGCCGCCTCGCAGGTACACCACGACCCACGCCACCGACAGCGCGGCCGCCGCGAGCGCCAGCGCGAGCGCGGCCACCCGCGGGCGCGCGATCGCCCTACTCAGGACACCGCGTCCGAGCAGCGCCGCGACGGCCAGGACGGCAGCGGCGAACGACATCACCGCTCCCCCCTCACGAGGTGAGGGGGGCCGGGGGGGTGAAAGTGCAGCACCGGCCTCATCGAGCACCCCGACGCCGCCATCCTCGGCACACCGCTAGGCTTCGGCCGTCTCGGACGCGAGCGCGTCGAATTTTTCGCGCTGATCCGAGGACATCAAAGAAAAGATGCGCCGGCGGAGGAGCTCGGGGTCGACGTCGACACCGGACAGGTCGGAGGTGCAGTTCGCGACCACGTGGAGCCCCGCCTCATCCAGCTCGGGGAGCGTCGCGCCGAGAAACTCGAACAGGTGCTCGGTCTCGATCTTGTAGTCGGCGAGCGCCTCGCCGGCGGCGTCGAGGATGGCCTGCGCCCCCGAGGCCGCGCTCCACACCAGCATGAGCTCGTGGCCGCGCTCCTCGGCGGTGCCGGTGGCACGCCCGCCCTCGGGATCCTCGAGGAAGAACACATCTTCGGTTCGGACGATCTCGCGGACGAAGGCCTCGAGGCCCGCGTCGAGCGGAACGGACGGGGGGCCGGCGTCGCTGATCGCGGCGCTGCGCAGGCGCTCGAGCCAGCCATCGACCTCGGCCGCGTCCCGCCCGAGCTCACGGAGCGACTGGCCGAGCCGCTCGAACGTGCTGGTCCAGAGCTCGCGCTCGGCCTCGTTCTGAGGCTCCTTGTCGGCGGCGCGTGCGAGCCAGCGCTGCGCCTCGTCGACGGCCTCGGGCGACCCGTCGTCGAGACGGTCGGCCGCCACCATCACCTGCGCCCGGCCGTGATCGCGCTCGGCGGCGAGCCTCGCGTACCGCCGGCCTTTCTCTTCGTCCTCGGGTACGCGGTCGCCGAACCAATGGAGGAGCGCCAGCGAGTACGCGGCGTGCTCGTCGCCGGCCTCCGACGCGCGCTCGAGCCACGAGAGCCCGCCCTCGACGTCGGTGTCGATGCCGTCGCCATCGAGGAGCGACGTGCCGAGCGCGAACATGGCGCCGAGGTGCCCCTGGTCGGCGGCGCGCTTGCACCAGTCGCTCCATCGCTCGCCCGCCGCCGCGGTATCGCCGGACGTCTCCAACAGCTGCGCCAGCTGGTACTGGCTCTCTGCGTCGCCCTCGCGGGCGGCTTTCTCGAGCGCTTCGCGGCTCTCCATGGCCGCCACTCTAGTCGGTATTCGAGCGCTTCGGGTGGGCTGGCGCCGTTCAGCGGCGTTTCCACGCGACGCTCATTCGACCGTCCACACGTGGTAGTCGGTCCACTCGCCGTCGAAGGCCTCGAGCCTCAGCCGCCCGCTCTCGGGGAGCCCGGCGGGCAGCGCGACGTCGAGCTCCTGCCAGGTGGGGCCCGGCTCGACGACGATCTCGCCGACCACAGCGCCGTCGACGATCACGCGCACCTTGCCTGATCGGCTCGCCACCGTACGCACGACCAACCGGCCCCCGGCTCGGGGGAGGCCGATCGTCATCTCTTCGGCGCGGCCACCGTGGATGATGCGGCCGGCGTCGAAGAGATCGCGCTTCGGGTCGCCCGCGAGGGGCAGGA
>CALKVR010001264.1 GCA_938004815.1 uncultured Polyangiaceae bacterium
CACTCTTTCTTGCAGTCCTTGGGCGCGCAGCTCGTCGGCACCGCTTTCCACGCGGCGCCGAGCGCGTCGTAGGCCGGGGCGAGGCGCTCGCGCAGCTGACCGAGATCTTGCTTGTCGGTGGCGGGGAGCGAGACCGCAACGTCGAGGGGCGGGGACTCGGCGATGACGTCTTTCCAATCGCGGAGCGAGCTCGGGCCGGCCGCGGACGCGGTGGCGGTGGCGGTCGGCGCGGCGCTGGCCGTCGGCTCGGGCGTGGTCGCGACCACGCTCGCGTCGGGGCCCGGGCTCTGCTGCTGCGTCGCCGGAGAGCAGCTCAGCGCGGCGAGCGCGGTGGTGACGAACACCGCCCGCCGCGCGAGGATGCGGTCACGGTCCGTGTCTTCGCCGCGGTCGATCGATGGGGCGTCGTGCTCGGGCTTGGGGCTCACCCGGCAGCTTTACCCAGAGGCGGATCCAGCCGTCAAGCCGGGGCGGGGTCGCGGAAACGGCTCCAGATCCAGGCGTTGAACGCGACCTCGGCGCCGAAGGCCGCGACCAGCGCCCAGCCCATCGATCCGAACGCACCCGTCAGCGTCGCGTGCACCGAAAAGATCGCGAGCAGGCCGTCCTCGAGGGCGTTGGCGAGCACGAGCGCGCGCACCAGGGCCGGGTCGCGGCTGCGGCGCAGCGCCAGGTGAATCGCGGACACGAACAGCAGCGAAGCCCCGAACGCTCGAAAGAAGACGACGGTGCCGGCGTGAGGCGCGCAGCCGAAGAGCGTCAAGAGCGGCGCGGGAATGGCGAGGCAGCCGAGCCCGAGCACGCCCGTGAGGACGGCTTGAAAGACCGCCGCCTTGGCCCACCAATCGAACCGGTCGCCGTTCACTGCACCACCCTCACAAAAAGAGCTTGTTCGCCAGCCATTGGTACGCTCGAACGGCGGTGTTGGCAGGCGACACGAGGCCCGATCCGAAATCGTAGTAGTCGACGAGGCGCACGACCTTGCCGTGGCGTGCGGTGACGACGCTGCACATCGGCGTGACGAAGGAGGGCCCGACCGCCATGCGGAGGTGCATGTCGTACGTCATCGTGAACGCGTCGTCGTCGCCGGCCAGAACGAAGTCGGTGAAGCGAACCTCGCGGTATTGGCGGAACATCCGCTCGAAGAGCTCGCGAAACGCCGGCATCCCGCGGGTATCGCGGAAGGGGTCTTTGAACGCGACGTCGGGCGAGAAGACCTCTTCTAGGCGATCGAGACCCTGCTCGCGGCGCACGGCCAGGTCTTCGTAGAACGTTCGCAGACGGCGCGCCACCGAGCCCGAACGGTTGGCTTCGAGAGGTGCCCGGCGAGAATCGGGGGGCGGGAGCGAGAAGCGCGGCACGGGCGGCCCGAGGGCGGGGATGCCAGCGGGCGCGTCACCGCCGTGCGGCTCTGTCGAGGCCGCCTCGCGCGCGGCGTCGATCCCCAGCGCATCGCGGAAGTGATCGTTGAGAAAAATGTCGTGTGGATCGAGCACCGCACGCAGCGCCAAGAAGTCGTCCCAGCGAGGAAACTGGCGGCGCAGGTAGCGTGCGCCGCGCCCCGCGTCGCGCGGGAGGTGCTTGCCCCAATGCAAGCGATAGCCGAGCGGCGCGAACAAATCCCAGAACTGCTCGAAGAACGCGATCGGATCGCCGCTGCTGCGCTCGAACCAGAACACGTCGATCCGGATCGAGTCGCGCTCGTGGGCGGGGTGGAGCCAGCCGCGCGTGCGCTTGGCGGCGTAGATCTCGAAGATGAACGTGCCGGTCGCGTCGAGGCCGCCGGCGCGAAAGTGGTTGCGCAAGAGGCGCATCGCGCGCGCGGTGTGCTCGATCGGGAGGAAGATCTCGGTGAACGTGGTGGGCAGGCTCGCGTCGGACATCTGGTTGTCCATCGGCAAGCCGTCGCACCAGCGGTCCCAGAACCGCTGCGGGCCGTCGGTGTCGACCGGGACGAACTGCTTGAGCACCGTGGGGAGCACGTGCGCTTCGAAGAGCCCGGACGCCGCGCGACCGAGCGGCGCCGCGAACGGCAACCGCGCCTCGAAGGCGCGTCGAGCCTGCGACGCCGAGTCGAGCGCGTCGTAGAACTTGCCCCCCGCCCACTGCACCGCGTCCGACGCCGGTTTCGAGAAGCGCCCCTCCGGCAGGTCGCCGAAGGCGGAGTATTGCCACGGGCGGAGCGCGCCCCTGGGCCCGGTCTCGTCGTCGTAGTCGCTGTCGACCATGCGCCGCGCTTGCCAGGTGACCACGCGATCGACGCCCCGCTGGGGCCACCACATCAGGCGCGCGTACTCCGTCCGCTTCAGGAACGCGGCCAGACCGTGGGGCTCGCCGTCGAAGAGGCCGAACGCGGTGGCGTCGGCGGGCGTGATGTCTTCACGCCCGATGACGTCGTAGCGCGGGACGCACTGGAACGTGATGCGTGAGACGATGCCGCAGAGGCCCATCGAGCAGACGACGGCGTCGAACCGCTCGTCGCGACCGCGCTCGATGTCGTGGACGTTGCCGAGCCCGTCGATGATGCGAATGGCGACGACGGCGTCTTCGATCGCGTGGGTCAGGCTGCCGCCCGAAGACCCCGTCATGAGAAAGCCCGACACGGTCTGGTGCGTGACGCCGCCCAGGTCGGGCAGGGCCCAGCCGCGCGCCTCGAGCGCGGCGAGGAGCGAATTCTCCCACCGCGAGCCGCCGGTAGGGTCGCGTGGATCGACCCCGAGGTTGCATCCTGCTTCGACGGTGACGCGCATGTGCGCGTCGTCGAAGCTGATCCGCTTGTAGCGGTCGAGCATCACGTCGACCGCGCCCGGTTTCCCCTCGAGCAAAGCGTCGGTGTAGATCGCCGGCGCCACCGAGTGCCCCGAGCCGCGCACGCGGATCGAGGCGCGTCGCTCGACGGCGAGGCGCACGAGCGCGACGAGCTCGGCCTCGGTCGACGGGTGCTGAAAATCATCGGCGAAGTCGATGACGGGGGGTCGCGACGGTCGCTCGACCTCGTCCGTCTCGGTGTCGTCGAGCAGCACCGCGTTCGACACCACGGGGCCGCCGAACGCCGCCGGCAAGAGCGCGAACCGCACGAGGCCGTGCCGGAGCTCGGGCGGGAGGCGCCAGCGAAAGTGCCACTTGGCGTGGCTGCCCTGCGCGACACGCTCGACCAGGATCTCACGGGTCTGATCGGTGACGGGCGCGCCGCGCCACGTCAGGGGCTGCCACGTCCCGTCGCGCTCCTCTTCGATCGCGATCCAAGCGTCGGGCCCGAACCGCGGCACCACGTCGCGGCGTGTCGTCCAGCGGCCGTAGAGATCGGGGCCGTCTCGATCCAGTGCTGGCGCTGCTGGCCACATGCTCGCCGGCGGCTCTTCGTCGGAGCGCTCGGGCGGGTAGCTCGCGTCCTGTTCGAACCGCGCCTCGGGCTCGAGCGGTGCGGAGCCGGCGTCGAGCAGGCGGCGCAGCCGTTCGCTGACGAAGCCGAAGCTGGCGCGCCCCCAGATGGTGCACGCCCCCTCGTAGTGTTGCTTCTCGTACTCCTTCTCGGTGGTGAAATATCCGGCGTAGTCGCCGGTGACGGCGGTGACGAGCACACGCGATGCGCCGCGGTCGAGGAGCATGCGCTCGATGCCCGCGGCAAAGCGGACGGTGGGCTCGCCCGGCAGGCCGGCGAGGACGATCCGCTCGTCGCCCGCGCGGATGTCGACGAGGCGGAGCGGCAGCACCGGCGCAGCGGCGCCCGTGATGCGGGCGACCAGGCCCCGGAACGTCGTGAGCTTGGGCGCGTGCGGATCGTGGGGCTCGTAGGCGCCGCGCCGCCCCTCGAGGCTGAGCGCGGTCGAGAGCTTCATCGGATCGAGCATGAAGTTGCGCCCGAGCTCCGAGCCCGCGAGCGCTGGCACCCCGTAGGCCGCCTGCTTTGCGAGCGAGCGCCCGTCCTCGAGCTCGGCGGCGGCCGGACTGGGCTCGTCGAAGAGCGGGCGGAGCGTGACCTCTCGACACAGCCGGCCGCGCGCGTCGACGATCGCGGCGACCATCGCCTCACCGAGCGCCCTGCCGATCTGTCCCGCGGTCTCGGTGCCCTGCCGCTCCACCATGGCGTGTGCGCCGATGCCCATCAGGTCGAGGTCGACGTCGCCCATCGCCCCTGCCGCGAGCGCGATGGGCACGCGGGCCCGAGCGACGCCGCTCTCGACCAGCAAGTCCTGCGCGGCGTGGACGGCCCAGCCGAACACGTCCGACGACAGCGTCGCGTGACGCGCGGCGATGGCGGTCGCGTGGACGCCGAACGTGCCGAACGCGCCTATCGGCTCGCCGTCGAGGCTCTCGGCCCACAGCATCGATACCCGAGGGTCGACGGCCAGGTTCTCGTCGCCGAGGCCCGGCGGCGGTGCGCCGAAGCGCCGAGCGAAGCCGGCAGGTGACGCGCCGTCGAAGCGAAACGCGTCGACGCTGCGGTTCATCGAGTATCCCCAAGCGAGCGCGGCGCCGAGGCCGAGCCTGGCAGGTCGAAGCGCGTGAACGGCGTCGGTGACGGCGCCCACGATCCCCTCGGCGATCGCCTCGGCTTCGGCCTCGTCGAGGCCCCGCTCGGCCGCGGTCATGCCGTCGTAGAGCGTGTTGCCGTAGAGGTGCCCGGGCCCGCAGTGGGTGTGGGTGGCGGCGAGGTAGAGCCGACCGATGCCGATGCCGGTCGAGCTCGCGAGGCGGGCCGCCGCCAGCTCGGCCAGGTAGCGGGTGCCCGCATGGAGATCGACCGAGACGAGGGCGACGCGCTCGCCCTGGCCGTCGTCGAGGACGAGCGCGGCCGCGAAGAGACGGCCGCACATGCGTGTGGCCGCCTCGGAGCGGATCGACCCGTACCCGGAGAGCGGCGCGCCGAGCGCCGGTGTGATGTCTCGTACGCCGGCGCCCGCCCGGAGCTCGCCCGTGGACGCTACGGGCGAGGCCGGCGCTCGCTTGATGGCGAAGCTGCGTTTCATGGCGGTGGCGCCGCCACCGTATACATGATGTCTGGGTTGGGGGGCGGCCGGTGAACCGCCCCCCTCAGCCGGTCAGGCCGGGGAGCGGGCCCTGGCTGTGCTCCGGGGCTCCGAACGTGCTGACGGGCTTGTCCATCGCGTGCGCGAGCGACACGAGGAGCTTGCCGTGGGCCTCGCCGTCGTAGGTGATGGCGCGGCCCGTGTCGAAGTAGCCCTGGCAGCCGCCGGCGAGGATGAACGGGATATCGTCGCGGGTGTGGCTGTTGCCCTGGCCGAGCTCGTTCACCCAGACGACGACGCTGTTGTCGAGCAGGTTGGAGTCGCCCTCGGTGATCCCCTGCATCTGCGTCAGCAGGTAGGCGAACTGCTCGGTGTACCAATGGTTGATGGTCGTGATGTCGGCCTGGGCGTCGGCCGCGTTGTTGTCGTAGTGCGATAGATCGTGGTGCCCCTCGCCGAGGATCAGCGGCAGCCACGTGAACCGGGTGTTGGACACCGAGGTCGACCACTGGAGCGACGCCACGCGCGTCATGTCGCACGCGAGGGCCATCACCATGAGATCCATCTGTGCCTTGCCCGTGACCGGGTACAGGTCGTTCTGCTGGTAGTCGCCGCCCGGCAGCTCGGTCGTCGGGACCTCGCACATCTCGCCGACCTGGCCCGTCGCGTCGAGGCGGAGCTCTAGCGCGCGGATCGCTTCGAGGTGCTGATCGAGGCGAGCCTTGTCGTCCTTGCCGAGCTTGGCGTTGAACGCGGTGTAGTCGCCCTTGACAGCGTCGAGGACGCTCTTGCGTTTGCGCTTGATGAGCTCGAGCGCGAACGGATCGGTGCCGAGCTCGCTGAAGAAGTCGTTGAAGTTCTGGGTCGGGTCCTCGCGAGGGGGCACCGGCATGTCGGGCCCCGCGTACGACATGCGGGACCAGACCGACTCGCTCTTCACCTGCACGCCGAGCTCGAGCGACGAGTACCGGAGCGTGACGTCGCTCGCGATCTGCGAGGCGATGTACTGGTCGATCGACGCGCCGCCGCCCCAGCCGACGTACTGTTCCATGCCCGCGTCGCAGCTGCCCTCGCAGAAGAGGTTGCCGGGCAGGATCTCGGAGTTGGTCAAGAGGCACGCCATCCCCGTCTGGTGACCGTCGCCGATCGACGAGTAGGCGATCTTTTGGTCGACGCCCTTGAGGAACAGGAGCTTGTCTTTGAGCGGCGCGAGCGGCGCGTGGATCGCGTGGCTCTCGAGGCCGGAGAGGTCGGCGTTCGGCGTCCAGATCGACGGGAGCGAGCCGTTCGCCGTAAACCAGAAGATGATGCGCTTGGGCCCGGTGGCGGCCTGCGCCTTGGGCGGGTCCATGATCTCGAGCCAGGGCAGACCGATGGCCACGGCCCCGCCTGCGATCGCGCCGCGAAGAACGGCGCGACGGTGGATCGGCGAACGAGAAATCGGTCGGCGCTTCACGGGGCACCTCCTTCGACCACGACCTGATGGCGATGCAAGAAGGTCTCTGTCTGTGTGAGCGCGACGATGAGCTCACGGATGTCGTAACCCGAGGCCGCGAACGCCTCGTTCACGACCTCGAGGTTGCACGAGTCTTCGGGGGTGACGGTTCGGTTGTAGGCGAAGCGGAACCATTGCGACGAGACGCACGAGGCGATCTCGGGGCTGTTGCCCAGCTTGCCCGCCAGATCGACGGGGCCGGCGAACGTCCCGTCGAGGCTCTCGGTGGCGGTGATCTCGCCGGTCGAGTCGATGGGTTTGCCGTTCTGGGTGTCGCGCCAGAGGCCGATGCCGTCGAAGTTCTCGAAGCCGAAACCGATCGGGTTCATGAGCGCGTGGCAGCTCGCGCAGTCGGGGTTCGCCCCGATCTCCTCGAATTGCTCGCGCGTGGTCTTGGAGGGGTCGAGGTCGGGCGGCTCGATCACGAGGTTGGCGGGCGGAAGCGGGAGCGTCTGACAGAGCAGCTGCTCGCGAACGAACTTGCCGCGGAACACCGGCGACGACTGGTTGCCCTCGGCGTGTACGGCCATGAGCGCGCCCTGGGTGACGAGGCCGGCGCGGCGCTCGGGGTCCATCGACACCTTCTCGAACGCGGCGCCGGTGGGCGCGGGGCCGACGACGTCCTCGCCGTAGAACGCGGCGAGATCGGCGTTCAGGAACGAGTACGGCGCGGTCAAGAGCGTGGAGAGCCTGCCGTCGTCTTCGAGCACCACGTACTCGATGAAACGCTCGACCTCTTCTTTCCACATCGGGCGGAGGGCGTCGGAGTAGTCCGGGTAGACGGTGGTGTCCTTGCTGACGGTGTCGAGGTGGGAGAGGCGCAGCCACTGGCGGTGGAAGTTGCGGATGGCCGCCTTGGCGCGATCGTCACCGAGCATGCGCCGGGCTTGCGCGGCGATCTCTTCTTTGGTGCCGAGCTGCTGCGCCTCGGCGGCGGCGAAGAGGGTGTCGTCGGGCATCGTGTTCCAGATCATGTACGAGAGCTTGGAGGCCATCTCCCAGTGCGTGAGGCGAACGACGTCGACGTCGATCGGGTTCGCCTCACCGAACTCGGGCCGGTAGAGAAACTGCGACGACTGCAGCATCCCCTGGATGACGAGCTGGATCCCCACCTCGAACGTGCCCATGTCGGGGTCATCCATCGCGAAGTCGAAGAGCGCCTGGAACCGCGCGGTCTCGTCGGCGGTGAGCGGTCGCCGGAACGCGCGCTTGCCGAAGGTCGCGATGAAGTGCGCCGCGCACTCGGCCTCGCCATCGGTGGCGGGGCTGCAGTCCGGCATGAGGGTGCCCATGTTCGTGGTGGCGCGCTCGCTGACGCCCTCGGCCGCCTTCATGTACTGCTCGATGAGCAGCTCGCTCGCGGTGAGCGCCGCGGCCTGGTTGTCGAACCCGCCGACGTCCGCCTCGGGCGGGAACGCGCTCGCCGGGTCGGTCGTGTCGCCGAGGAGGTCGCGGACGGTGTTGTTGTACTCGAAGCGGGTCAGACGCCTGAGAGGCGTATCGACCACGCACATCGAGCTCTCGACTTCACCGTTCTTCTCATCACCCGGCTCGCCGCCGATCGACCCGACGCAGCCCCCTAGGGC
>CALKVR010001265.1 GCA_938004815.1 uncultured Polyangiaceae bacterium
CGTTTCGACCTCGACGCGCCCCGCGCCGCGGGCCGCTCGAGCCTCGAGGCCGCAACGGCAGGGCACCGCTTGGCGCGGCTCGCTGTCGGCGAGAACCCCGACGGGCTCATCGCCACCGTCCGCGACTTGCCCGCGCGGCACGTCGCGTATGTGCGTGTCTTCAAGCCCTACGCGGGCCGCGGCGTGCTCGATGCCATCGACAAGCTGACCGCGTGGGCCGAGCCGCGCGGCCTCGCGAGCGGTCAGTGGCTCGGCTACCAGTGGGAGGATCCCGACATCGTCCCGCTCGAGCATTGTCGCTACGACGTGGGGCTCGAGGTGCCCGCATCCGTCGAGCTCGAGGACGGCATCGCGCTCCAGAGATTCCCGGCGATGCGCGTGGCCGAGGTCGCGATCGCCGGCTCGATGGATCTCGAGCTTCGCGCGCTCGACTGGCTCTACTCGACCTGGCTCCTCGAGAGCGGCTACGCGCCCGACCACCAACCGTGCTTCGAGGTCTGGAACGGCCGCCCCTTTGCTCACGGGATGGCGCACTTCGAGCTTCGCATCCACCTCGCCGTCACGCGCGAGAGGCTCGAACGTTGACGCTCGGCGGCGGCCGCTCCACCGGCCTACGGGCCGAACATCGCTCCGATCATCTTCTTCGCCTCGGGCTTGTCGACGTTCATGATGCAGACGTTCACGTTCGTGTCGGGGTCTTTGGCCAATGCGCCGCCGACACACCTTTGGTCGATCACCTTGCGGAATGTGATCATGGCCGCGTTGGTGGATTTCATCATCATGATGGTGGCTTCGTCTTCGCCGAGGACAGTGTTGAACGTCACCGCGGTGCAGCGGTAGCCGAGCGGCTGTAGCCGTTTCATGAGGGTCGCGCCGTCGACCCCCGAGATGACGAACTTGTCCAGGCCATCCATCGAGCCGCACCCGACGAGCTTGGTCTCGACCCCCGGCGCCTTGATCTCGATGCCGTCCTTGGTGACCTTGACCGACTCGTCGAACGCGTCGTCCATCGCTTCGTCGAGGTCGCGCTCCTCGTCGGTCTCGTCGCGCGGCGCCTGCTTCTTGCTCGTCGCCTTCGTCGGCGACAGCGACATGATCGCGGCCCACCCGACGCCCCCCGCGACGGCGAGCCCGATCGCGCCGAGGAGGAGCCCGACGCCGACGGAGAGGCCCTGCTTCTTGGGCGCGGGCGGCACCAGCTGCGCCGCGAGCGCGCCGCTCTGCGTGTTCGGGGTGTGGACGGGGGACGCGGCCGTGGTCACGACGGGCTGGGGCGCCGGCGGCAGGGCGTGGCGCGCCGGCGTCGCGACGCCGATCGTGGCTTGGTAGGCGAGGCTCTCGCGCGATCGCAGGGTGGCGTCGGCGTCGAAGCTGCCCGCTGCGCGCGGGGGCGCCGGCGCGGCGCCGGCTCGCAGGACGTCGAGCATCTCGAACGCCGAAGTGAATCGGCGCGCCGGGTCCTTTTGGGTCGCGCGTGCGATGACCGCGCCGAGCGGAGACGCCACGACGAGGGGCGAGAGCGGCACCGGTTTGTCGTCGATCTGCATCATCGCGATCTGCATCGCGGTAACGCCGCGAAAGACTGCCTCGCCGGTGAGGAGCTCGGCCATCACGAGCCCCAGCGAATAGATATCGGTGCGGCCATCGACAGCGGTGTCCATCACCTGCTCCGGGGCCATGTACGTCGGCGTACCGAGCGAGACGCCCTCGGCGGTGATGCCGCCACCACCACCGCCCGGCGCGTGCGCGATGCCGAAGTCGAGGACCTTGACGAAGTCGGGCTCACCCGCAAAGTCGCTGAGGAAGATGTTGGCCGGCTTGATGTCGCGGTGAACGATACCGACGCCGTGCGCCTCCATCAGCGCCTTCAAGACTTGCTGGGCGATGTGATGGACGCGCGCCACCGGGAGGGGCCCCGCCATGGCGAGCTCACGCTCGAGCGAGCGACCGAGCAGCAGCTCCCACACGATGAACGGTATGCCGTGGTCGGTTCGCCCGAAGTCGAAGAGCCGCACCGTGTTCGGGTGCGCGAGCTGCTGCGTGAGCACCGCCTCGCGCTCGAACCTCGCGAGCGCTTCGGGGCGCCGCAGCACGTCGGGGTGCATGATCTTGAGCGCGACGCGCCGCGACAGGTTGAGCTGGGTGGCAGCGTAGACCGAACCGTAGCCCCCCTGCCCTATCAGCTGATCGACGCGAAAGCGGCCGGCGACCACCGTCCCAGGGGGGAACCTGTCCGCCGCTTGCATGCTCCAACCGTAACAGAGCGCCTCGCATCGGCGGACGATCCGCGGTAGGCCGGAGGCATGTCGAAGCGAACCATCGCGGCGATCGGGGCGGCGCTCCTCCTTGGTCACGCAGGCTGTGCGAAAAAGTCGACCCCTCGGAACCCCGGCTTCTTTTTTCCGGGCGGGCAACAGGCGCAGCCGGGGGTGGGGCCAACTGCCCCCACGCCCCAGCCGGGCGCGACCGGCTACAAAGGCCTCGGGGTCGAGAGCCTGTCGGCCGAGGTGCTCGCCAAGTACGCGCCCAAGCCGCTCCCCGCCGACGTGAGCCGCCGCATCCAGGCGATGCTCGACGTGCGCGCGCCGTCGTCGGGCGTCACGAGCTCCGACGGCAAGCGCCTCTTCTTCACGTGGACGATCACGGGCACGCAGCAGATCTTCCGGCTCGACGGGCCGATGCGCTTTCCGGTTCAGCTCACCGGCGGCGAGGACTCGACGAGCATCGCGGCGCTGATCCCCGACTCGACTTGGCTCGCGGTGCAACGCGACCGCAGCGGCGAAGAGAACCCCGGGCTGTATCTCCTGTCGACCGACGGCGGGCAGCTGGTGCCGATCCAGCACAAGCCCAAGGTCCAGACGATGCTCGACGTCGTGACCGACGACGGCAAGCACCTCTACTACCGCGCCAACGACGTCACGCCCGAGTCGTACGCGCTCTACCGCTATGACCTCGCCGCCAAGAAGGCGGACAAGGTCTTCGGCGAGGCCGGCATCTGGGCGACGGCCGACGTCGACGGCCCCGGCCCCGGCAAGAAGCTCCTCTTGAGAAAGAGCGTCGGCTCCAACATGAACGAGTTCTACGAGCTCGATCTCGCGTCCAAGAAGCTCGAGCCCGTCATCGGTCAGGGTGAGCGTGAGGACTACCGCGCCGAGTACGGCGCCGGCGGCGAGATACTCGTCCTCACCCCGAAGCTCGGCGAGTTCCGCCGCCTCTACGCTTACAAGGACAAGAAGCTCACGCCGGTCACGCCCGAGCTCAAGTTCGACGTCGCGAGCTTCGACATCGACCGCAAGAAGCGTCGCATCCTCTATTCGGTCAACGAGGGCGGCTACATGAAGGTGTACGGCCTCGACGCCAAGACGAAGAAGCCGCTCACCATGCCCAAGCTGCCCGCGGGCGACATGACATGGATCGGCGCGACGAGCCCGAACGGCCGGTACACCGCGTTCGCGGTCGATCCTGGCACCGCGCCCGCGCAGAGCTTCGTCTACGACTGGGAGGGCCAGGCGCTCGTGAAGTGGCACACGCCGTCGACGCCCGAGCTCGACACTTCGAAGTTCGCGCGGGCGACGCTCGAGAGCTACCCCGCCCGCGACGGGACCAGCATCCCGATGTTCGTGCGGCGCCCGAGCGGCTGCGCGACGCGCACCGCCGCCGAGGGGCCCTGCCCCGTCATCGTGGCTTTCCACGGCGGTCCCGAGGGGCAGACCATCGCCGGCTTCAACACCCGCGCGCAGATGTTCGTCGACGCCGGCTTCATCTACGCCGAGCCAAACGTGCGCGGGTCGGACGGCTATGGCAAGACGTGGCTCCACGCCGACGACGGCGCGAAGCGCATGCAGATCATCACCGACATCGAGGACGCCTCGAAGCACGTCCGATCGAAATGGGCGGTCGGCGGCAAGGCGCCGAAGGTCGGCGTCTACGGCGGCAGCTACGGTGGTTACTCGACGCTCGTGGCGATGACGATCTTCGCGGGCGCGTACGACGCGGGCGTGAGCGTGGTCGGGATCTCGAGCCTGCTCACGTTCCTCGAGAACACCGCGCCCTATCGGCGCATTCTCCGCATCAGCGAGTACGGCGACCCGGACAAGGACAGGCAGGCGCTCCAGGCGCTCTCGCCCATCACCCACATCGACAAGCTGAAGGCACCGCTCATGCTGCTCCAGGGCGCGACCGATCCGCGTGTCCCCGCCGGAGAAGCGCTCCAGTTCCACGAGGCGCTCCAGAAAAAGGGCGTGCCGAGCGAGCTCATGATCTTCGCCGACGAGGGCCACGGCTTTCGCAAGCGGCCGAACCAGGTATTGGCGGCTGGCCACACGATCCGCTTCTTCGAGACCCACCTGAAGTAGCCATGCGAAAGCTCGCGCCCCTCGGTCTCGCCGCCGTCGTCCTCGCGCTCTCGATCGCGGCCTGCTCATCGACGCCGGGGTCGAACGGTCCGGCGGCCCCGACGGGCGGAGCCGCGGGCGCCGTGCCCGCGCCCGAGGCCGCGCCCGAGGGGCGGCTCTCGAACGCGGTGGTGCCGCTCGAGTACACGCTCGAGCTCGACGTCGACCCCTCGATGCCGACCTTCACCGGAACGGTGAAGATCGCGGTCGAGCTGAAAGAGCCGCGCCGGCGGATCCACCTCCACGGGCGCGACACGAAGGTGAGCGCGGCGACGCTGCGGCGAGCCGACGGGGGCGCGACGCCGCTGTCCACGAACGCCCTCCCCGATCGCTCGCTCCTCGAGCTCGAGGCGCCGGGCGTCTTGCCAGCCGGCAAGGCGACGCTCGAGATCGCGTTCGAGGCCCCGTTCGCCAAGAGCCTCTCGGGCCTCTATCGGGTCGAGGCGGGCGGCGCCGCGTACGCGTTCACCCAGATGGAGCCGCTCGACGCGCGGCGCGCGTTCCCCTGCTTCGACGAGCCCTCGTTCAAGGTCCCCTTCTCGGTGTCGCTGGTCGTCCGCGACTCCGACAAGGCCATCGCCAACACGCGCGCCACCGGCGAGTCTCCCGCCGGCCCTGGAAAAAAGCGCGTCACCTTCGCCAAGAGCGAGAGGCTCCCGACGTATCTCGTCGCGTTCGCGGTGGGCCCGTTCGACGTCGTCGAAGCGAAGCCCATCCCCGCGACCGACATCCGCAAGACGCCGCTCCCGCTCCGGGGCGTCGCGGTCCGCGGCAAGGGGGCACAGCTCGGCTTCGCGCTCGAGCACCACACCGCGCTGACGCTCGAGCTCGAGCGCTACTTCGGCATCGCCTACCCGTACGACAAGCTCGATATCATCGCCGTGCCCGACTTCGGCTCGGGGGCGATGGAGAACGCGGGCGCGATCACCTACCGCGAGATCCTCCTCCTCGTCGATCCGAAGTCGGCGACCGAGGCGCAGCGGCGCGACGTCGTCGGGGTCGCGTCGCACGAGCTCGCCCACCAATGGTTCGGCAACCTCGTCACCATGCAGTGGTGGGACGACCTCTGGCTCAACGAGGCGTTCGCCACCTGGATGGGGCAGCGCGCGGTCGCCGCCCTCCACCCCGATTGGAAGGTCGATCTCGAGACGCTCACTTGGGTGCACGAGGCGATGAGCGTCGACTCGGTCGCATCGGCGCGCGCCATTCGCCAGGCCATCGTCACCGACGACGACGTCGAGAACGCGTTCGACCCGCTCACCTACTCGAAGGGCGGCGGGCTCATCGCGATGTACGAGCGCTTCATCGGCGACGAGGCGTTCCGCAAGGGCGTGCAGCGCTATCTCGACAAGCACCGCTGGGGCAACGCGACCGCCGACGACTTTCTGGGCGCGGTGTTCGCCGACAAGCCCGAGCTCGCGGCTTCGTTCCGTGGCTTCCTCGACAAGCCCGGCGTCCCCGCCATCCAAGTGACGCCTCGCTGCGACGCCGGCAAGGCGCCAGGCAACGATCCCATTCCGATCGACGTCCCCGTCACCCGCTACGTCCCGCTCGGCTCGAGCGCCACGTCGTCGTCGCCGTTCGCGGTGCCGCTCTGCGCGCGGGCCGCCGGCGCCAAGTCGCCCATCTGCGCGCTCGTCGGCCAAGGCAACGGCACATCGCCCGCGCTCGCGACCGGCAGCAAAGACTGTCCGGCGTGGGTCTTCCCCAACGCAGACGGCGCCGCCTACGCGCGCTGGACGCCGAAGCCCGACACCGCCAAGGCGCTCCTCGACAAGGGCTTCGGCGATCTCGGCCCGCGCGAGCGGCTCGCCCTCTCCGACGCGCTGCGAGCGGGGCTCTTCACCGGCACCCTCGGCACCGCCGATATCCTCGCTGCGCTACCCAAGTTCGCCGCCGACCCCACGCGTGAGGTCGCGTTCGCCCCCGCGCCGACGCTCCAGCTCTTGCGCGAAGATCTCGCCACGCCCGACGATCGGAAGAAGATCGAGCAGGCAGTGGTCAAGGCCTACGGGCCGATCGCGCAGAGGCTCGGCTGGGACGAGAGGCCGGGCGAGAGCGCCGACGATACGCTCAGGCGCGCCGACGTGCTCGAAGCCCTCGCGTTCGTCGGTCGCCACGGCCCGACCCGCAAAGAGGCAGAGAAGCGCGCGCGCGTCTGGCTCGGCCTCGACACGAAGAGCGGCGCGCCCACCCTCTCCGCCAACGTCCGCCTCCTCGGCCTGCGCATCGCC
>CALKVR010001266.1 GCA_938004815.1 uncultured Polyangiaceae bacterium
CGAGCTGGCTGATCGGGTTCGCCCCGGCCTCGGCGATGTGGTAGCCGCTGATCGAGACCGAGTAGAAGTTGCGGACCTTGTTCGCGATGAAGTGCTCCTGGATATCGCCCATCATCCGCAGCGCGAACTCGGTCGAGAAGATGCAGGTGTTCTGGGCCTGGTCCTCTTTGAGGATGTCGGCCTGCACGGTGCCCCGCACCGCCGAGAGCGTCTTCGCCTTGATCTTCTCGTAGACCTCGCGGGGCAAGACCTCGTCGCCGGAGACGCCGAGCAGCGTGAGCCCGAGGCCGTCGTTGCCCTCGGGCAGATCGCCCTGGTAGACGGGCCGCGGCACCCCGAGCGCGCTGTACTTCTCGGCGATCCTGGCCTCGACCTCGGCCGAGAGCCCGTGCTCGCGGATGTACTTCTCGCAGCTCTGGTCGACGGCCGCGTTCATGAAGAAGCCGAGCAGCATCGGGGCGGGCCCGTTGATCGTCATCGACACGCTCGTCGCCGGGTCGGCGAGATCGAAGCCCGAGTAGAGCTTCTTGGCGTCGTCGACGGTGGCGATGCTGACGCCGCTGTTGCCGATCTTGCCGTAGATGTCGGGCCGCCGCGCCGGGTCTTCGCCGTAGAGGGTCACCGAGTCGAACGCGGTCGACAGGCGCTTGGCGGGCAGCCCGCGCGAGACGTAGTGAAAGCGCTTGTTCGTCCGCTCGGGCCCGCCCTCGCCCGCGAACATGCGCGCCGGATCCTCGCCCTCTCTCTTGAGCGCGAAGACGCCCGCGGCGTAGGGGAACTCGCCCGGCACGTTCTCGGAGAGCACCCAGAACAGGATGTCGCCCCAGTCCGCGTACCGCGGCAGCGCGACCTTGGGCACGCGCGTGTGGCTGAGCGACTCGGAGAAGAGCGGCTGCTCGATCACGCGCTCGCGCACCTGATAACGAAAGACGTCGGCCTTGTAGCGGCGGCGCAGCTCGGGGAAGCCGCGCAGGAACGCGCGACAATCGGCGTCGAGGCGCAGGACCTCTTCGCTGTAGCGCTCGAGGAGCTCGCGCACGGCCGGTGTATCGCTCTCCTGCGGCTCGAGCTCGGGCAAGACGTCCCACTCGGTGATGCGCGTGCCGCGCAGCGCGGCGATCGCTCCGAAGAGCTGGTAGGCGCAGCGCGCGCGGCGGCTCTGCTCCTTGGCGAACGACTCGTAGCGATCGGACGCCTCGGCGATCTCGGCGAGGTAGCGAACCCGGTCGGCGGGGATGATGCTGGGCTGGCCGGCCCGGTCGTGGGCGAGCTCGCCCTTCGGGGTGAAGGTGACGCCCGTCTTCTTGGCCAGGACCTCGAGGAGGCGACCGTAGAGGGCGTTGGTGCCCCCGTCGTTGAACTGCGACGCGATGGTGCCGAAGATCGGCAGCTCTTCGTCCGATGCGGTGAAGAGCTGCTGGTTGCGCTTGTACTGCTTGCGGACGTCGCGCAGGGCGTCCAAGCTGCCGCGCTTGTCGAACTTGTTGATCGCGATGACGTCTGCGTAGTCGAGCATGTCGATCTTCTCGAGCTGCGTCGCCGCGCCGTACTCGCTCGTCATCACGTAGAGCGACACGTCCGCGAAATCGGTGATCTCGGTGTCGCTCTGCCCGATGCCGCTCGTCTCGAGGATCACGAGGTCGAAGCCGGCCGCCTTGCAGATGTCGACCGCGTCACCGACATGCTTCGAGAGCGCCAGGTTCGACTGCCGCGTCGCGAGCGAGCGCATGTACACGCGGTCGCTCGCGATCGCGTTCATGCGAATGCGGTCGCCGAGGAGGGCGCCGCCCGACTTGCGCTTGGTCGGGTCGACCGAGATGACGGCGATCGTGCGCTCCGGCTGATCGAGCAGGTAGCGGCGCACCACCTCGTCGACGAGGGACGACTTGCCGCTGCCGCCGGTGCCGGTCACGCCGAGGACGGGCACCTTCTTGCCGTTCGTCACGCCCGCCACGCGGCGCTTGAGCTCGCCGGCGAGCTCGGGGTACTCGCTGGCGCCCGTCAGGGGGTCGACCCAGGAGCTCAGCTCGGCGATGGTGATGAGCTTGCCGATCGCGCCCGGGTCGCGGCTCTTGAGCGCGCCGACAGCCGCGTCGAGCGCGGCCGCGGCCGGCGAGGCCGAAGACTGCGAGGGGAAGTCACACTTCTCGAGAAGGTCGTTGATCATCCCCTGAAGGCCGAGCGAACGGCCGTCGTCGGGCGAGTAGATGCGGTCGATGCCGTAGGCGTGGAGCTCGTCGGCCTCGGTCGGCAAGATGGTCCCGCCGCCGCCCCCGAAGATGCGCACCTTCGCGCCGCGCTCCTTCAGGAGGTCGCGCATGTACTTGAAGAACTCGACGTGGCCACCCTGGTAGCTGGTCACGGCGATGCCCTGCGCGTCCTCCTGGATCGCGGCATCCACGATCTCTTGCGCGCTCCGGTTGTGGCCGAGGTGGATCACCTCGGCGCCGGACGCTTGCAGGATGCGCCGCATGATGTTGATGGCGGCGTCGTGCCCATCGAAGAGCGACGCGGCGGTGACGATGCGTACGGGGTTCTTTGGCTTGTAGGGGACGGGGGCGGCCATGCTTGGACCCTCACCGGATCGTTAGCACTTCGAGAGCCGGGCAAAAACGTCAGAGAGCGCCCGCTTCGGCCGGGCCCCACCCAGTTCGCCCCCTGGCGCCCGGCCCGTCCCGAGTATGCTCCCGCGCGTGACGGCGCCGGATCGAATCAAAGCCCGCGTAACCGAGCTGCGCGCCCAGATCGCGCACCACGATCGGCTCTACCACCAGCTCGACGAGCCGGAGATCTCGGACGCCGAGTACGACAAGCTGTTCGGAGAGCTGGTGCGCCTCGAAAAGGAGCACCCCGAGCTCGCATCGTCCACCTCCCCCACCCAGAAGGTGGGCGCGGCTCCGAGCCAGCTGTTTGCGCCCGTGCAGCATTCGCAGCGCCTGCTCTCGCTCGACAACGTGTTCGACGATCAGAGCCTCGACGACTGGTGGGGGCGCGTTCACAAGGGCCTGGGGCGCTCGCCGTCCCTCGTGTGCGAGCCCAAGATCGACGGCCTCTCGCTCGCCGTCGTGTACGAGAGCGGCCGCCTCGTTCGCGGAGCGACGCGTGGCGACGGCGCGGTGGGCGAAGACGTGACGCAGAACGTCGCGACGCTGCGCACCCTGCCCCATCGCCTGACCGGCGAGCGCGTCCCCACGTGGCTCGAGGTACGCGGTGAGGTTTTTCTCTTCAAAAAGGACTTCGCCGAGATCAACCAGCGGCTCGACGAGGCGGGCAAGCCGACCTTCTCGAACCCGCGCAACGCGGCCGCTGGCGCGCTTCGACAAAAGGACGCCGAGGCGACCCGCCGCTTGCCGCTCGCGATCTACCTGCACGGCCTCGTCCGGTCCGACGGCGTGAGCTTCAAGCGGTACTCCGAGGCGCTGGCCTACCTCGCAGGGCTCGGGCTGCCGGTTCATCCCCTCTCCACGACCGTCGACGAGCTCGACGAGGTCAAGGCGTTCGTGCGCGACATGCGCGACAAGCGCCACGCGCTCGATCACGAGATCGACGGCGTCGTCATCAAGATCGACGACATGGGCGCGCAAGACGAGCTCGGCGCCACGTCCAAGGCGCCGCGTTGGGCCGTCGCCTACAAGCTGCCCCCCGAGCAGGCGACCACCAAGCTGCGCGACATCCAGGTCAGCATCGGCCGCTCCGGCGTCGCGACGCCGTTCGCCATGCTCGAGCCGGTGTTCGTGGGGGGCGTGACGATCCAGACCGCGACGCTGCACAACGAGGACGAGGTCCTGCGCAAGGGTGTCCTCATCGGCGACACCGTCATCGTCCAGCGCGCCGGCGACGTCATCCCCGAGGTCGTGGGGCCGGTCACCGACAAGCGGACGGGCAGCGAGCGCGCGTTCGTCATGCCCACCGCCTGTCCGGTGTGCCAGTCCGAGCTCGTTCGCCGCGAGGGCGAGTCGGCGCGGCGGTGCGAGAACGTCGACTGCCCCGCCCAGACCTGGGGCCGCATCGTGCACTTCGCCTCGCGGGGGGCGATGGACATCGAGCACCTCGGTGAGGTAACGAGCCGCGATCTGATCGACCTGGGTCTCGTGAAGGACGCGGGCGACATCTTTCATCTCGACGCCGAGAAGATCGGGCGCCTCCCCGGCTTCAAAGACAAGTCGGTCCAGAACCTGCTGGGTGCGATCGAGCGCGCCCGCTCCCGGCCGCTCGACAAGCTCCTCGTCGCGCTCGGGATAAGGCACGTGGGGGTGACGGCGGCCCAGTCGCTCGCGTCGCACTTCGGGGGGATCGACGCGCTGGTCGCGGCCTCGGTCGAGGAGCTGACGGCGACCGAGGGCCTCGGCGGGGTGATCGCCGCGAGCGTGCACGAGTACTTCCGGCGCCCGTCGACGATCGCGCTCCTCGACAAACTGCGGAGCGGCGGCGTGAAGCTCGACGTCGTCAAGCGCCGCGCCGAGGGCCACCTCTCGGGCATGACGTTCGTCATCACCGGCACGCTCTCGTCGATGAGCCGAGAGAGAGCGCAGGCCGCGATCGAGGAGCGCGGCGGAAAGGTCACGTCGAGCGTCTCCAAGAAGACGAGCTACGTCGTCGTGGGCGCCGAGCCGGGCAGCAAGCTCGACAAGGCGCAGAAGGTCGGCGTGCCCATCCTCGACGAGGCGGGCTTCACCAAGGTCCTCGAAGGCTGACGCTCAGCCAAGGAGCGTCATCGCGCCGAAGGCGGCCCAGGTGGCCACGATCGCGAGCACGACGCCGACCGTCACGCGGGGGGCGTAGCCCGCGGGGCCCGCGCCGTAGGCGATGACGATCTTGGTCACCGAGTTGGTGGAGAGCCCGATGAGAACGCCGATCATGGCGGCCTGCTCCGAGACACCGCCCGCCGAGGAGAGCGACGCGAGCGACGCGCCGGCCGCGTGCGCGTCGGCGAACGCCGCCACCCCGGCGCCGATGAGAGCGCCCGCCTCGCCGAGGTACCGACCCAGGAG
>CALKVR010001267.1 GCA_938004815.1 uncultured Polyangiaceae bacterium
GCCCCACCCCCCGTACGAGATACTCTTGCGCGCCCGCCGGCACGAACCCGCCTGGGCCGCTGGCCATCGAGCCGTTCAGGACGCTCAATACCTCGTCGAAGCCGAGCCGGTGCTCCACCAACGCGGCGGGGTCGACGATGATCTCGACGCGGCGGACAGCACCACCGATCGGGACGACCTGCGCGATCCCTTCGACTGCGAGGAGCCGGCGCCGCACCGTCCACTCGGCGACGTCTCTCAGCTCGCCCTCGTCGACCGTCCCGTCGGTCTCGACGCCGACGAACATGATCTCGCCCATGACGCTGGAGGCGGGGGCGAGCACGGGCTCGATTCCATCAGGCAACCCCGAGCGTGCGGTGGCGAGCTTCTCGGTCACCGTCTGACGCGCCTGGGTCATCGTGATGTCCCAGTCGAACTCGACCCACACGAGCGAGATCCCCACCGCGGAGCTCGAGCGCAAGCGACGCAGCCCCGGGCTTCCCTGGAGTGACTGTTCGATCGGGCGGGTAACGAGCCGCTCGACCTCCTCGGGGGCCAGGGCGTTGGCCTCGGTCACGATCGTGACCGATGGCGCCGATAGCTCCGGCAGCACGTCGACGGGCATCGTACGCGCCGCGTAGACGCCATAGCCGAGGAGCATGATGCCCGCCGCCACGACGAACCAAGCGTTCTTCAGGCTGGCCTTGATGGCGGCGTCGAACATCGCTGGCTCAGTGTCGGTGCGACTCGACCGTGCCCATCACGGCCGCGAGGTGGATATCGAAGCCGCCGGTCGTCACGACGCGCTCGCCCCTTTCCACGCCGCGCCGGACCGTGACGAACCCGCCGTCTCGCGGGCCGACGGTGACCGCCCGCTTCTCGAAGTGCTCGCCGTCGATCTGCACGAACACGTAGGGGCGTGTGTCGATTTCGACCACGGCGCCCTCGGGGACCGCCACCGCCTTCTCCGACGCTCCGAAGCGAGCGGTCACGACGACCGAAGCGCCGGGTCGAATCCCGTCGGGCAGGGACGCCGTCTTCGGCCCCAGGTCGACCACCCAGGTCCCGACGCGGGTCTCCGCGTCGACCAGCGGCGCGCTCGCGAGAAATGTCGCGCCGAGCGCGGTCAAGTCGACGGGCTCGCCCGCGTCGCGGCGAAGCGACGCAGGGACCGCGTCGTCGAACGGGCCCCGCGCGAAGGTCCGCGCGCGCACCCAGAGACGCTTGGATGCGCCGAGCCGAAGCAACACCGCGCCACCCTCGACGGTATCGCCGTTGCGCGCGAGGAGGTCCGAGATCACGCCCGTCATCTCGGCCTTGATCTCGAGGCCCTTCTTGCCGGTACCCGAGATCGTGCCGAGCCGCTGCTGTGCCAGTCTCAGCTTGCTCGCCAGGAGCTCGTCCTCGTTCTTCAAGTCGATCAGCCGCTTCTCGGGGAGAACGCCTTGCTTCACCAGCGGCTCGACGCGGGCGATCTCGACTTCGCTCTGTTTCTTGGCGATCGCCGCCTCTTCGGCGGCGAACACGAGCTTGTTGTAGTCATCGCCGCCGACGTTGGGGACGATGCTCCCGAGGACGTCGCCCTTCTCGACTTTGGTGCCGATCGCGAGCGTTCGCTGCGGGTCGTGGAGGAAGCGACCGCCGGTCGGTGCGCTCACCGTGAGTTGGTCGGTGCCCGCCGGCTCGACGACGCCTGACATCTCGAGCTGGCGTCGCATCTCGCGCTCCTCGGCCCATGCCGTGCCGAACGCGATCTTCCATTGCGACTCCTTGAGAAACGTTATCGAGGTGTCGGCCCCCGGTTCGGCGGCTGGGGGGTCTTTCTCCAGCACGGGGATGACGCCGCAGTCCCATGTGTCGACCGCTCCGTCGTGCTCGTACCGCATCTCGGCTTTGTACTCGCCCGCCGGCAAGCCCTCGCCCTCGAAGACGAAGATGCCCGGGCGCTTCACGCCCACCTGGGCATGCTCACGCGCGACGGTGCCGTCCGGCCGCAGGTAGCGCGCGACGAACTTCCCCTCGGTGACGGCCTGAAAGTCCGCGAGACGCGTGACATGGGCGTGATACCCGATGGGCTTGCCGCTCACCGGCGGCGGGATCTCGACGAAGAGCTCGTAGCGGTCCGTCCATTTCGTGATGCTGATGGGCTCCGGCTCGGGCGCTTCGGCCGCCTCACTGCTGCCTTCGGGGTGGGGGTGGTCATGCCCGTGCCCGTGCCCATCGTCATGCCGGTGGCAGGCCACGAGGCACAGGACGACGCCCAAGACGAGGACGGTGATCGGGCCGACGCGCGAACGACAACGACGCAGTGTAGTAGTTTGGGGTGCGAGCTCACGGTCTGCCACGGAGCCTCCCTTACGCTAGCCAGCCGAGCAGCGTCTCGAGGGCATGGTGGGTCGCCGAGCCCGCGAGGGTGCTCCAGCCGACCACGATGCCGAGCGTCCACCAAAGCGCGTGGGCACGGTCGCCGAGACGAGTCGTCGGGGCGGCGATGCTTGGCTGATCCAGCAGGGCGAGCACCCGCGCTTCGAGATCTGCGCCGGTCGCTCCCAGGGCGGCCGGTGCTGCCGCAGCGCGCTGCGCGCGACCGCATGCGACGAGCGCCGAGGCCACGACCGCGGTATCGCCGATGGCGCGCGCGGCCGCGCGGTCGCAGGCGAGCTCGGCCGCGCGGCGCCACGAGGCGACCAGACGGCGCGCTGTCCCGGGCGCCGCGAAGCCGGTCACGGCGCGAAGGAACAGGAGGGTGAGGGGATCGCGACGCTCGACGTGAGCGCGCTCGTGCGCCGCGATCGCGCGGCGTTCGTCCGGCGTGAGGCGGGCCCAGAGCGCTGCATCGACGAGGATGCGCGGCCGGAGGAGACCGACCGTCCAGGCCTGGCCACAGGCTTCGCGGGACAGGTGCACCTGGGCACTGCCCATGTCGATGGTTCGATCGACGGGGAGCCGTGCTGCCCAACACACGGTCCTCCAGTAGTCGACCCCGAGGCTCGCCATCACGCGGAGCCCCGCTGCGAGCAGCGGCGCCGCGAGGGCCGCGGTGGCGACGAGGGCCCAGGAGAAGCTCGCGTGGTCCAGACAGAGGTGGATGTGGTGCGGGTGGGTCACGCAGTGGCAGCCGCCGAGCAGTGCCTGTGGCGACAGAACGGCGAGGGCCATCGACGCCGCGAACGCCAGCGGAGCCGACGCGAGGACGGCGCGGACGGCGCTCGATCTCGCCCAGCGACCCCGCAGCCGATCGCCCACGTTGGCGGCCACCGCGGAGGCGGCTCGCGCGGTCACGACGAAGGCACCGGCCGCGAACAGCGCGGCGAGCATCTCGTTCATCGCTGGGCCTTTCGT